>DAIQBE010000049.1:0-11472 GCA_036781325.1 Leadbetterella sp.
TTATTGTAGAGGTATCGGGAGCTAAAGAGGCAATAGGGTTAACTAAAGTAGCTTTATTGCCATTTAAAACCCAATCAGTATCCGCTAATGTTAATCCAGCGGGTATATAATCGGTGATTTGAATAGAATTTGCAACAATATTTCCTTGATTAAATATTTCAATTGAAAAAGTAATTTGGTTTCCTGCTATTAATGATGTAGAAACGGAAGTTTTACGTAAGGCTAAGTCAAATATTGGCCCCTGTTGAACTATTATGGGACAACAACCACTAGCTGGACAGGTAGTTAATGTAGTTGAAAACGTATAACTGCCAGGAGCTTTTATAATAAGTGAACCATTTGGATTAACAGTAGCTTCAGTACTTAATGGCGTAATTGGCACAAGGTCTCTAAACCAAGTAATGCCTGTTCCATATGAAAAAGGCGAAGGCACTTCAACTAAATATTCATCTCCTTGAAACCACAGTATGGGAACCGAAAAACAAGAGGACACCGAATCGTCTTCAAATAAAAGGCTATTACCGGGGACTGAATCAATATCAGTATCTGGGCTTGTTTTTATTTCAGCAATATTGAAATAAACTCCTCTTCCTGTTGCATTTCCAACAATCTCTAAAGTAACAGTTTGATTTGGAGCCAAGCTTACCACTGTCCAAGTACCAATGCCCAAAGTAGAATTATAAGACCATGTACCTAATGAGGCTGTACCTACAATAGCATTCATCCCATCTTTAGGAACAACATCTTCCACTACAATATTAGAAGCTGTGGTATTTCCTTGATTAATCAAGCTTACTGTATATTTTACTTGCCCACCTAAAATTGGACTTCCATTACTGACTGTTTGACTTAAAGCTAAGTCAACTGTAGCACCAAAAACAAAACTCGAAGTAAACACAAAAAATATTGCAATAGCAATACTAAAGGAATTTAAAGGTGAAATTGATTTGGCTAAATATTTTAAGGGATAATTTTGGTACAAAACATTTAAATATCGATCTTTCTTTAATCGGAAAAAGTTTAATAATAAACTATTACATCCAATAATTATTTTGTTAAACTTATTCATAAAGTTAAGTATGGTAAAGTCATAAGAATAACGGAATAATCGTATTTTGGATTTAAAGGCTATCAAATCTATTATTTGGTTAAAAATTCCAAAGAATTTCAAAACATTTTTTGAAACTTGAAAAGGTTTTAAAGAATTATTACTTTCAAACCAAAACAGGTTAGTTGCATTTATTGTAGAGCTATTTTTGAGCATAGGCTTGAATAAAAAAATCAAGGCTACTTTTATGGCTTTTAAAAATGCGTTAGATGTAAAGTTATTAATCATCATCCTATAGTTTATTTCAAAAATTGCCACTCTAAAATTAGAGTGTTTTTAAAATCTTGTTTAGACTTCAATATATCCTGTAAACATTCAATCTAAAATTATGCCAATTAGTGGTATTAGTTTTTTGAACCATTAAATATTAAAAAAAATAATTTAAGTAGCTATTTGTCAGCGTTTTATATAAATTATAAAAAGCTAGACAAAAGCTTTAAAAAAGGTTCACGATAGACTAAAAGGAAATATTTATTTTTTTGGCTTAGTCACTAAAATTATGCCACTTTTAACTAAAAAAATTAAAAGCATAAAAAAACTCTCAGAGAAAATTCTGAGAGTCTATTAAAAATAACCAGAAATTGAAAGCTTTTTAGAAATCAGACCCTAAAGAGATATGTAATTTTGGTTTGGAAATTTGCTGATCCTCTCTTCCAAATGCATAATCCGCTTTGATGATAAAACCTAAAATTGTAGTTCTTATTCCTCCACCAAAACCCATTAAAAATGGATTTTTAAAATTGGTAACTTCGGCGAAAAATGGGCTAATTCCATCTGTACCAATTACAATAGTATTTAAACTATTTTGCCTACTTAAAGGGCCTTTATTTCCATTCCAAGCGGTACCCAAATCATTAAAAAGTACAAATTGAAGATTTCTCAAGAAGGTACTTGAAAGGGAGCTTTTAGGGAAATATTCCGATAAGGAAGCCCTCAGTTCTATATTAGATAACAAATGATTATTGCCAAATAATCTTGCGAAATCAAAACCTCTTAGACTTCCAGTAAAATTGTAAAAAAGAATATCACTGTAATTTCCTTGGCTTCCTGGCAAAAGTCCTTGCGCATTATAAATGCTTCTATTTACCCAATTTTCTACTCCTCCTATATAACTGAATTTAGGAGCATTGCCCATTGATTTTGAAAATGTTAATCTACCAGCTAAAACTAATCCCTTGGTTAGTCTTTGATAATGTCTTGCATCTAGATTAATCCTATCAAAACTTTGGAGATTATTCCCAAAATTTATGTTTTTTTCAAAACTAATCTTTGCTTTAGAACCTAATTGCACATTTTTAGATATTGACTTTGTATTATCAAAAACCGCGTTGAACTCAGATATTAAATAGAATTCATTTAAATTATCCCTTCCTGAAGGCACTTCATAATCTATATCCGTAGTTTTAAAATAGGAAGGATTAAACTCAAATTTAATATATTCAGAAAAAGGATAGCTCACTCCAGCTGTAATTTTTTGAGACATTAGTCTTCTTGACAAAGAAATTGTGTTACCATCTAAAGGAAATACCTTTAAGGGACGAAACAAATAATCATTTGCTTTATCAATAGATTCAAAATTAATAGAGCGCTTCTCATATTTAAATTTATAATCTAATTTATGCGCATAATTATCATAGCCTATTGAATAGTCATAGTTCTTAAAAAGTGGGGTAGAAGGCCTAAGATAGGCCTTAAGTGTTATTATATGATTTTCTAATAAATCATTCAAAACCATTTTTGTGCCTAAACCAAAACGCCTTGCAGGATCAATTAAAACTTCAACATTGTTATCATTAGCTACCAATAAATTTTGATAAGCTTTTACAGCACTAAGTTTTAATTCGTCTGTAGTTCTTTTATATTTTTCAGATCTATTTTCAAACTTGGCACCTTCAACAAACTCTGTGGTAGATTTTCTTTCTTTATAAGCTATCGTATTTTTTTCCTCAAAATTATAAAAATCTGTATCAATTTCCCCGTCCTTTAAATTTTTGAGCCCTTCAACAATTTCTGTCTTAGTCTCATTTAAAAGCAAGTTCTCTGTTTTTTCCGTTTTTAAATTACTATTTTCATTATTAACATAAAAGGCTTTCCATTCTTTTAAAAACTTATTAAAAGATATTCCCAATGTGCTAGTAATACTGGATTGTTCATTTCTTATTATTCTCGTCAAATTTAGAATGTTAGAAATATTATCTTTACCGTATTTAAGTTCTATATAATTCCAAATAGACTGACCAATTATTTTTGCATCCTCTCCTTCTAAATGAGAAATTTTGCTTTTATCGAGTTTAATAATAGCATTTTTATATGTCTCGAATTTAGAGGCATTATTTGATTCGGCTATATAACCGGCAATACCTTCAAGAAACCATTCAGGAACCATCAAAAGCAATTGACTTTGTACGGCTTCTTTGAGACTCCCACCGTATAGCATATCATAGACAAACAAAGTGGTAATCTCTTTAATTAACTTGTTATAAAATAAAGAATCATTCTTTTGATAGGAAATTTCTATTCTAGCTTTAGTTAAATTTAAAATACCTCCATCTAGTTCAGTTGGTGCCGAAAGTCCGATATTACTTTGTTTCGCGTCATCTAAATTATTGTAGATAAAAATTTTCATTACTGAAAATGGAGTATAACCCAAAATCTCGGTAATATGTTCATATTCAGATTCTGCTTTTTTTGCGGCTTTTCTGGCTATTTCTTCGCCTCCTCTATAGAAGTTAAATTCGAAGTTATTACTTTTAATGGTTTTCCATTCGAATCTCTTGGATTGGATACGATTTTTTCCAAATTCGTCATTTTCAATACCAAAATAGCGTTGCCCTTTTAAAGAATAACTGGTTAAAACAACACAAATTAAAAATATATGCCTAAATTTTAAATGCATTAAAATCACTATTTAAAGTTTGGTACCAAATTTAGAAAGAAACTTTCTCGCTTCCAAAATCACTGATACGAATATAACGAAAAATAACGCTCGATGGTTGTTTCGGGATGAATATCTTTTTGAAATAAAAGCATTTCTAAAAATTGAGTTACAAAATATGGAGCTAATGAAACTCCCTTAGTTCCTAATCCATTAAAAATGTGAATATTTTTATATTTTGGATGAGTTCCAATAAACGGTCTTCTATCCTGTGTAGAAGGTCTAACTCCTGCATGTTGGCTTATAATCTTAATTTCTTTTTTCAAAAACTTATTGGCACCAATTAACAGCTGTTCTTTTGCACTTTCAGTATTTATAAAATCTAAAGAATGCCATGAATAAGTGGCTCCTAACCTAATTTTATCGCCACCTAATGGGATCACCCATTTCCCTTGATTTAAAATAGCCTTAACATTGTAATCTTCTATTTCGCCTAAAATAGTCTCTCCTTTTACCGCGTTAAAAGGAAGCCAATTGAAAAGAGGGTTGTCTTTAGCATAAAAACCTTCAGAAAAAATAATTTGGTTAGCTTCTAAATTTTTAAAATGGATTGAATCGTCTTTCAAACTAAGCTCTTGAAAATCAAAATCCATATAATTCAAAATTTCTAAAGCTTGAAATTTCATGCGTAAAGCATCCAATAAAATTGGCACATTTACCCAGCCCGATTGCTTGGTATGTAAGCCACCAAAAGGAGCATTTACAAAAGTGGAAATAGCTTGCGAATCTACTAAAATATCTATATAATTTTGGAGGTTATTTTTGTCTATTTGATTCTTAAAATGCTGTTTATTTTCTAAATTTGAGAAAGGCCTAAAAATACCTGTCTCAAAAAGTACTTCAATATTTAACTCTTTTTCAATTTCTTTATAAAACCTAAACATAAAAGGAAATAGCTGTTCATCTAACCAAGTTTTTGTAAGATATTTACCAGTAACTGGGTTAAACATTCCTCCAGCCACTGATGAAGAGGATTGTTTGTGGGGATTGTCAAATATTTTTATTTTTTTCCCAGCTTTCAGAAGTTCATTTGCTATTAAAGATCCGGCTAATCCATTACCAACAATAAAAAAGTCGAATATCATGCTTGTCTATTTTTTTTTGAAATAGCCATGGCTGCTTTGATGCACACTTTATCTATCTGTTCATCTAAAGTCATAAAAGTTGTATCAATTAATTCTGCATCCTCGGCTCTTACTAAAGGGCTTTCAGCCCTGGTGGTATCTATTAAATCTCTTTTTTTAATATTCTCGATAATCTCTGAAATTTCGAGTACATCACCTTTGTTCATCAACTCTATTTGTCTTCTTTGTGCTCTTATGTAGGGGTCAGCGGTCATAAAAACTTTTAATTCAGCATCTGGAAAAACTACCGTTCCAATGTCTCTTCCATCCATTACAAAACCTCTTTTTTTACCCATTTTCCTTTGTAAATCTACCATAGCATGCCTTACAGCAGCAACCGCACTAACTTCGCTTACTTGGTTAGCCA
Organism: Leadbetterella sp.; assembly: GCA_036781325.1. Lineage (GTDB taxonomy): Bacteria > Bacteroidota > Bacteroidia > Cytophagales > Spirosomataceae > Leadbetterella. Next base: position 5,535 of record DAIQBE010000049.1, read on the forward strand.
CATAAAGTTTCCTTATTTCATCCTCCACATTCAGTCCGTTCAAAAAGGTCTGATTTTCCCCATGCTCATTTATTCTAAATTCAATAAAAATACTTGTCAACGCTTTTTCAACTTCTTTTGGATTTGAAATTGTAATATGATTTTGTAAAAAAAATAAAGTTACTGCCCTATACATGGCTCCAGTGTCTATATAACCGTAGCCCAAATGTGATGCCACGCTTTTTGCTGTGGTGCTTTTACCACAAGATGAATATCCATCAATGGCTATAATAATTTTAGACATTCAATTTTTTTTTTACAAAGTAAACAGTAAAACCTTTATAGTGCAATCTTGAATAGTTTCAAATGCTTGGTTAAGTTAAAAAGCATCAATTAAATTTTAAATTACTTAACTTTTTCTTTATTTATATAATCCAAAACCAAGTCCTCTTCTTCAGGATTAAACCATTGAAAGGTATCTTGGTTTTTAAACCAAGTTATTTGACGTTTGGCATATCTTCTTGTATTTCTTTTAATAAGTTCTACCATTTTTTCAAAATTTATTTCATCTCTGAGAAAAGAAAAAACTTCTTTATAGCCAACAGTTTGTAGCGCATTTTGACTTTCAAAAATCTTTAAATTAGCAACTTCTTTTACCAATCCTTCTTCTATCATTGCATCCACTCTTCGGTTAATTCTTTCATAAAGCTCTGATCTAGTGCGTTCTAACCCTATTTTTATAATTTTATATTTGTGTTTCTTTTCTTTATTTTTTTGAAAGAAAGAAAATGGCTTTCCCGTAGACAAACACACTTCCAGTGCCCTAATTACTCTTTGACTATTACTAACATCCATAGTCTGATATGTTTCAGCGTCTAATTGTAATAATTCATTTTGCAAAATTGTTATTCCTTCCTTTGCTAGTCTTGCCATTAAGGAATTCCTTAATTCCAAAGGTGCCTCTGGCATTGTATCTAAACCATCGGTTATAGATTTTATAAAAAGCCCTGACCCACCAGTCATTATAACTATTTTATTTTTTTTAAAATACGTTTCTAAAAATGTTTCAACATCTCTTTCAAAATCTCCTGCACTATAATAATCAGACACCGAATGGGAATTAATAAAATGATGTTTAACTTCTTTCATTTCAGAAAAAGAAGGTTTGGCAGTGCCAATATTCATTTCTTTATAAAATTGACGAGAATCACAAGAAATAATATCGCAATTTAATTTTTTAGCTAAAGAAATCGTCAAATCAGTCTTTCCAACGGCCGTGGGGCCTACAATTAAGATTAATATATTTTCAAAATTATCTGACTCTTCAGTTTTCTGAACCAAAATACTAAGTATTAAAATGCCTAAACAAAATGAATTAAATACAAATTTAAAATTATAATTTTTTGTTTGTTAATTTGAATACTAAAAAATTGACTTCCTATGGAATTTATACTCTTTATAATTGCTTTGGTGATAGGCGGAATAGCCTCTTGGCAGATATTTAATTGGATGTATAGCAAAAAATTGAAAGACAATACAGAGACTTTAAAAGTTGAATCAAATATTTTGCTAGAAAGAATAGAAAAAGTATTTAAAGTAGTGCTAGCTGAAGGATATTTTACTGAGATTTACGACCATAATTCCGAAAAGGAGATTTTAGGGCTTTTTAAGTCTAGCAATAAAGCGCTAGTAATTGCCAAAGCAAAGGTTTCTGTTGGTTTCGATTTTTCTAAAATGAAATTCAGAAAAGAGGGTAAAGATAGAAAATTGGTAATCGAAGAATTTGCACCAGCAGAGATTATTTCTATTGACACCGGTTATAAATTCTATGATTTAAACCAAGGACTTTTAAATAAGTTTAACAACGAAGATTATACATCAATTTTAACTGAAGCTAAAAAAATGATGCAAATAAAAGCATTTGAAAGCGATTTGCCTTTAATTGCTTCAAACCAAGTGCGGGTTATGATGAAGCAATTGGCCGCTGCTATGAATTGGGAAATTGACATTATTGCTTTAGATGAAAAGAAAAAAACGCCCATTCTTCTTACGGAATAATGGTATGTTTTCTACAATACTTTTTCCTACTTTTAAATGAATTAGCAAAAAACTAGTGATTAGTTTAATTTTACAAAAATCGTTTTTACTTTTTTCTAATACATAAAAATCATACTATCTCGCTAAATTTTTTATCCAAATTACTTCTTTGTAAAACTCTTTTTTATTTCTTTTCTAATACAAATTGTTTCAATTTTAAGAATGAATATAAGACATATACGATTGTAAGGGGCCTACATTTTTTAGAATTATTGATTTATAGCTACATTTGCACTTTAAAAAATCAATAATGGCATTAATAGAAGAGTTAGAAGATCAAGGCAACACATTGTTTAAATTTAGAAGTTATATTCCTTTGGCTTTTTTGCTTTCTGGTTTAGGGGTTTATGCATTTAAAGTTTATAATATGACTTTACCCAACCTTGGTTCATCCTTCTGGTTTATATGTTTAGCCGTTGGCCTTTTAGGTTTAGGGGTGCGGATTTATGCGGTTGGCCACACGCCGGCTGATACTTCAGGTAGAAATACTACAGGTGGACAATTAGCAGCAGAGCTGAATCAAACAGGAATTTACTCCTTGGTTCGTCATCCTTTATACTTAGGCAATTTCTTAATGTGGTTATCCGTTGCTATGTTAACTGCTGATTTTTGGTATTTGATTGCTTTCACTTTTATGTATTGGGTTTATTATGAACGCATCATGTTTGCAGAAGAGGCATTTTTAAGGAGAAAATTTGGTGAGCCTTACCTCAAATGGGCATCTGACAAACCCGCCTTTATTCCTAAATTGAAATCGCCATCAACTCCAAAATATCCGTTTTCAATTAAGAAAATATTAAAAAAAGAAAAAAATGGCTTGGCGGCTATGTTTGGTTTATTTTACATTTTTGAAGTGGTGGGAGAATACATTAAATGGGGTGATTACACATTTAAACCGACTTTTTGGTTTTGGGGATTTGCCTCTAGTAGTGTGATATATTTAATTCTAAAAATAATAAAAAGAAATACCAATCTTTTAGAAGAAGAAGGCCGATGAAATACAATTGGGAGGGCATATTAACTAAATCTGCTTATTTATATTTGACAATTCCCTTTCTTATTTTTTGTTTGGGTTGGTTAAATTTACAATCAAGCCTTGCATTTTCTACTATTAGTATGCTCTCCATCTATTTTTGTTTAAAAAATAGCAAAGTTGACGTGGCCACAAATGATCTTCTATTACAAAATAGAAAATATATACTCTGGTCTATTATCATTATTCTATTTATTATATTTTTTTCTGGTATAGGTCATTATACCTTCCAAAACACCGATCATTTGTATAGGGGAGCACTTTTTGCTGACTTAGTACATTACGATTGGCCAGTAGTCTATAAGGTAGAAGGTTTTAAAGGACATCCTTTTGATGGAAAAACTACCATGATGACCTACTATTTGGGCTATTACTTGCCTTCAGCATTAATAGGAAAGCTATTTGGATTAGGAGCGGGGCGTTTTGCTCTTTTTTTATGGACATTCTTGGGTACAATTCTGGTAGTTTTTCAAATTGGAAAATATCTGAAACGATTTAATTACAAAATTCTTTTACTTTTCTTCGGTTGGGGCACGCTGTTTTTCTTAGGTGCTTTATACAAATATAAATTCGTTGATGTTTTTACCGACTCTGAGAACAATTACCTTTGGGCGGGAATGATTCTATATGCAGACAGCAACCTAGGGCTAATATATTGGACTTTTAATCAGTCGCTTACCGCATGGCTTATTATTCTTTTACTTTTTAATAATGGTTCAACCAAAAATGCAATTTATCTTTACAGTCTATGTTTTTTCTTAAGCCCGTTTGCTTTTTTAGGGCTTCTACCCTTTATGTTTTATTATTTTTGGAAAAACTTTTATGGGAAATTCACCGTTTTTGAAAATTGGGTTTCAAATATTAAGTCCTATTTTTCATTTCAGAACATTTTAGGAGCAGGGCTTATTTTTGGTTTGATTTATCTCTATCTCGACACCAATCAAGCAGCAAAATTTTTTCAAATACTAAGTCATCCTACAAAGAAATTTATAGCATTTATTCTTTTATCATGGGGTATTATAGCCATCTTGATTTTTAATAAAAATAAAAATAACCCATTGTATTGGTTGATTATTGCAGTATTGATTCCTTTGCCTTTTTTCCAACAAGGCTATGGCATTGATTTTCCTGGACGACTTTCTATTCCAGCATTGTTCTTTTTAATGCTATTGGTAGGACAATTTTTGATTGAAGAAAAAAACAAAATCAGAAAATGGGCGGTTTTAGGCTATCTTGCAATTAGTGCTTCTGGCCATGCCTTTTTTGAAATTGGTAAATCTATAGTATATACATCAGCAGAAAATATCAGTCATAATACAACAATTGACGACCAACTTTTAGCCTCTGGAAATTTGAAATTTCAAAAAGCAGGAAAAATCCTAAAAGATATTGAAGGCAAAAATATATTAATTCAAGACCATAAAACCATAGTGAACCCCAAAAACAATGTGATTTGGAATTATATGGCGGATACCGAAAACTCAAGATTTTATCGATGGTTTGCTAAGAAATAAACACCTTCTTTAACTATTGTAGTTTAAACAATAAGATTGAATTTTCGTTAAGTATTTTCAAAACCGAATAGACCAAGGAAATTCGTGCATGGCCTCTTGTTGCTTTATATATTCTTCTATTTCTTTATTTAATACTTCTAATTTTACCTTTTTCCCTTTTAGCTTTTTAGGCAATACAGGCATCTCTTGAGATGGGCTTAAAGTAATCGTTTTTGGAGTATAAACTATAGCGTCATTGTCAATATTAATTTCAAGAATCATTCCAGGCAGTCCACCAAAACGCTCTGGTCCGGCAGAAACGGGAATATCTGTTGTAAACCAAGCCACAATATTTTGTTTTTTAACGGGCTCAAAAGTGGAGGCTTTCATGCAAACATAATTATTTACTTCTTTAATTTCGTTTAGAATTTTCCATTTAAAAAATTTCAAAGTATCTTCTACAATATAGGTTTTTCCTAAGGTTTCGTATACTTCAAAAATCCTTTCTTTTTCAAAGTCTCTCGTTATTATTAATTGATCATTTTCCCAATTATAGGTGCCATCTTCCGAATGCTCTTCTTTACTTTCATAGGTATAATAGCTTTGCTTAGGATTAAAATTTAGTACCATTTTTTGTTTATAGTCCGTATCATTTTTCCAAGTTTGAGCCATTCTATCCTTCTGCTCTTGTGATAAATAAGTGGCTTTACTTCTAATCTTGACCCAGTCTGTTTTTCGTTCAAAAACTATTTTTCCAGCTGAATTTTGTGCTAAGGAAACTTTAGTGATTCCTATTAGTACTATTATTTTTAATATATTTTTCATTTTATTAATTTAAGTTGTTAATTAGTTCTCCCATCTAGATTTTTTTACACTTGCACCAACTCCCCGCATATTATACGTATAAGAAACCATAAAATAACGGGAGAGGGTTTGTGTAACAGTTGTTTGAACAATATTTTGAAATGCATTTTGTCTTACTCCAACATTTCTTTTAAAAGCATCATACAAACTCAGGCGAATCTCTGATTTTTTAGCTTTCCCTATTACTTTATACGTACTTAAATTTAAAATTGGCAATTGCTGATTGAAATCTAACCTATTGTTTTTGAATTGCGTATAGCTAAAGTCACTGGTAAAAAATATGGACTTTGGCATTTGAAGAACCAGATTTGCTCTAACGTTATTATTGAAAAACTTTTGGTTTTGTGTGCTACTTATTGAATAAGTTGCATTAGTAATTCCTGTATTACCAGAAAGAAAAACAGAAAGCCAATCTTTGGGTGTTAAGTCCAATCTTCCACTAATAATATAGTTATCGCTTTTATTTTCGTTC
>DAIQBE010000050.1:0-11350 GCA_036781325.1 Leadbetterella sp.
AAAAATAATTCTTGGGAAAACTACACCTTCTTTTGATTTAGAAACTGAAGTTGATAAAGAGTTTCCTATAGACCATATAAACTCTGAAATGATTGAAACTACCAGAAAGAGTTTTATAGGATTAATTAATCAAACACCGCCAATATTTTCCGCCATTAAAGTAAATGGTAAAAGAGCTTACACTGCTGCCAGAGCTGGTGAGGAAATAGAACTAAAATCAAGAGAAATAGAAATATTAGAATTTGATGTAAATACCAAAAACTTTCCGGAAATTGGTTTCAGGGTAGTTTGTTCAAAAGGCACTTATATCAGAAGTTTAGCAAGAGATTTTGGTTTAGCTTTAAATTCGGGTGCTTATTTGAGTAGCCTAAGAAGGACAAAAATTGGAGATTTTTCAGTTGAAAATGCATATTCAGTTGATAATTTTGTAAAAATTTTAAAAGCTGAAAATGAAAATTTATAATAAACTAATTGATTTTCAAGCTACAGGTAATGCAGTTGTAACCACTGGCACTTTTGATGGGGTACATGTAGGCCATGTAAAAATTATTAAACGATTAGTAGAAATTACTAAAAAAATTGGAGGTGAAAGTGTATTACTTACATTTTGGCCTCACCCCAGGGTAATTGTTTCTCCTTCAAACGATGATATTAAGTTGTTAACTACTATTGATGAGAAATCAGAAATAATAGCCAAGCTTGGTATTGACCATTTGGTAATTTTACCATTTACCAGAGAATTTTCAGAGCTAAGTTCTGAACAATACATCGAAGATATTTTAACTGAAGGTTTGGGAACAAAAGTTTTAGTTATTGGCTATGATCATAGATTTGGAAAAAACCGAGAAGGAGGAATTGATTATTTATTAAAGCATTCAGATCGTTTCAAAATAAAAATTGAAGAAATTTCAAGACAAGAAATTGAAAATATCACTATAAGTTCTACCAAAATTAGGAATGCAATAATTAATGGTAAAGTTCAAATTGCCAATGAATTGCTAGGAAGACCTTATAGCTTTTCGGGGCACGTGGTAAAAGGAAGGCAATTGGGTAGAACAATAGGCTTTCCTACTGCCAATGTACAAGTACAAAAAAACTATAAGTTGATTCCCAAAAATGGAGTTTATGCATGTAAAATAATCCTAAGAAATCAAGCATATAAAGGAATTATGAATATTGGTAATCGGCCAACTGTAGATGGAATTGGTAGAACCCAAGAAGTTCACATTTTTGATTTTAATGATGATATTTATGGTGAAATACTAAAAGTTGAAATTATAGAATTTATTAGAGACGAAATAAAATTCGATTCAATTGAAAAATTAGTTACTCAAATTAAACTCGATTGTGAAATAGCAAAAAAGTTACTTCATTAATAATATGCATAATAGTACTAGAAAAAAATTCATATTTGCAACAATTTCAATAGTTTGTATTTGTGCTTTATGGTACTATCAATTTTTTATTTTGGTAAACATTCCATGGTGGGACGACTTTCATGGAATAATGTTGCCTGTTTATAACTTATTTACTGATCTTCCTTTAAAAGAAAAACTTCATAGTTTTTTTTCACTTAATAATGAGCATAGGGTAGTTAATGATAGATTCTTTATGCTTTTAATTTATTTTATTACTGGTAATTTTCAAATGAAAACTCTAGGATTGATAGGGTTTATAAATTTGATTCTCATTTTCATTTTATTCCTAAAGGTAGCTAAACCTTATGTATCCAATATTCTAAAATTGAGTCCAATACTTTTTTTAATTTTTCAAGCGCAATATTATGAAAGCCTACAGTCATTGATGGTTCCATTCCAAAATTTTTCTGTAATATTCTATTCATTTTTAAGTTTCTATTTTTTAATATTTTCTCGAAAATTTAGTTTTCAATTTGCTTTGTTTTTAGCAATTCTAGCCCTTTTTACACATGGGAATGGGATACTTTGTCTAGTAATTGGTGCAACATTGCTTGTTTTTCAAAGAAAAAACAAATTGGCAGTTATTTGGATTGCAATTGCTGTATTTACTATTTTTATATATTTTATTGGATACGAAAAGCCTAGTTGGACTTCTGAAATTTCTACTTCAAAAAGCCTATTTTCAAGGGTTATATATATATTTGAATTCTTAGGTTCTTACTTCTTAAATTTTACCGACATTTCCATTAAATTATCACAGAATGGCCTAGGAAAACTGGTTTCATCCATAGGAGGATTAGCTTCACTACTACTTTTTGGGTTCTTCTTTTTCAGAAAATATCCATTTGGATATAGAAACTACGAAGTGTATTTCACTAAATTAAGGCATTCAAAATTAGATTTATTTGTTTTACTATGTTTTGGTTTTATTTTTTCAACAGGTATATTAATAGGCATAACCAGAACTGGCCTTCCTATTTTCAGTAGGTACACCATCAATTCAGCTATGCTTCTATGTTTGATATATATTTTTATTATAACCAATACAAAAAAAAGTAAGACCATTTCAATATTATTTTCTTTTTTCACATTTAGCGTTCTTTTGTTATCCTATTTTAATACGTATGAAATCGCTATTTACAAGAAAAAGAATGCAATAACGGACGGGATAAATTGGAAAAATAGTGGTACTTGGATAAACCAATACGCTGATCCAGAACATATCGAACGACTAAACCCACTTTTAAATGAACCTTTTACTAGTGGAAAATACATTTTCCCTAAAAATAATTTGGAAGCATTGTTAAAAGAAACTTATTTAATTTCAAATGATAGTATTGCTGTAAAACAGGTAGGTAATTTTCTTGAAATTCAGGAAACGAATGAAATAGCTGAGAAAAAAGAAAATGGAATTTATTATGTTCTAAAAAACAATTCCAAGGAATATATATTCCCAAGTTTTCACAAAAAAAATAATTTAATTCAATTTCTAAAAACAAGAAAATATTTTTCGAATCAACATAAAACATCTTTTCCTAAAAACCTTTTACCTTCAGGCGAATATCAATTGTATAGAATAAAATATGAAGCCCTACATAATGAAAATACAATAATTAATTTAAAATTAATTCTTTAGATTAGGCATTTCTAACATAGCTTCCTAATACTTTTATATAATCACCATGTTTTTTTAGAATATTTTGGAAACCTTTATCCTTTGAATAGCCCAAAATTTCTACAAAAAACCAAAAATTAAAATCTTCATCTCCTTTATAAGGTCTGCTTTCAATTTTTGTTAAGTTTATATTTTCATTTTTAAAATCTAATAAAAAATTGGCTAATGCCCCTGCTTCATCAGTATGAGGAAGTCTAGCAACAATTGTGGTTTTATCATTACCTGAAGGCAGATTCTCGAATTTTTTTGAAATAATAAAAAAACGTGTTCGATTATTACTGTTGTCTTCTATATTATTGAACAAAACAGGCAGCCTAAACAACTTTGCAGCAATTTCACTACAGATGGCAGCTGCTTCAGGATCCTCAGAAGCTAATTTTGCCGCTTTAGAAGTAGATTCTACTTGGATTTCTTCGGGGTTAGTTTGTTCAAAATATTTATTTAAAAAGCCTCTACATTGCCTAAAGGCAATGTCTTTTGAATAAATTCTTTTAATTTTTGATGGGTTTTCGGCTTCCGTAGCCATAGCAAAATGAACGGGTATTTTTAACTCAGCAGCAATGTTGACGTTGGTTTCATTCAACAAATCTACGGTTTCATAAACAATTCCTTCTTGATTATTTTCGATTGGTATTACCCCAAATTTTGCTCTTTCTGTTTCTACTGCCTCAAAAACGGCTTTTATAGTTGGCAAGGTCATATATTCTGACATAGCTCCAAATCTACTTTCAGCAGCTTGATGGGTAAAACTACCTTCAGGACCTAAATATGCAATTCTCTCTGGAAGTTCAATATTTCTAGCAGCAGCAAAAATTTCCAAATAGATTGCTTCTATAGCTTCTTTATTTAGCGGCCCTTTATTTTGAAGATACATCCGCTCTAAAATAGATTTTTCTCTTTCTGGTCTATAAATAAGTGTTTTAGTTTTATTTTTTATTTCACCCACTTTATGAACCCAATTCATCCTTTGGCTTAATAATTCCAAAAGATTATCGTCTATTTTATCTATTTCACATCTTAATTCCTCTAATGTCACAATGCTTGTTTTTTAAATTTTTAATCTTCTAAAATTACCTCTTTTTCTTCTGTAATGTCTTGTTCAATTATCAAATTATCAATAATAAAGTTCTGTCTTTCTGGTGTATTTTTACCCATATAATAACCCAAGATCCGATGAATGGAAGATTCTTTTTCTAAAATAACAGGTTCTAGCCTAATTTCTTTTCCTATAAAACCTTCAAATTCATGTGGAGAAATTTCACCTAGTCCTTTAAATCTTGTTATTTCTGGACGTCCCCCAAGTTTTTGAATTGCTTTTTGTCGCTCCTCGTCTGTGTAGCAATAAATAGTCTCTTTCTTATTACGTATTCTAAACAGAGGAGTTTGTAAAATATATAAATGTCCTGCTCTCACCAAATCAGGAAAAAACTGTAAGAAAAAAGTTAAAAGTAATAAACGAATATGCGATCCATCTACATCGGCATCAGTGGCTATAATAATTTGGCTATATCTTAAACTTTCTATACCATTTTCAATATCAAGTGCATGTTGCAATAAATTAAACTCTTCATTTTCGTAAACAATTTTTTTACTTAGTCCAAAACAATTTAGTGGCTTACCCCTTAAACTAAATACTGCTTGAGTCTCAGGACTTCTTGCTTTTGTTATAGAACCACTGGCTGAATCTCCCTCCGTAATAAAAATCATAGTTTCTAGCCTATTCTCATATTTTTCATCCCCTAAATGAAATCTACAATCCCTCAGTTTTTTATTATGCAAATTTGCTTTTTTAGCTCTTTCATTTGCAATTTTCTTTACTCCTGCTAATTCTTTACGCTCTCTCTCCGATTGTTCAATTCTTTTCTTTAATGCATCTTTTACCACAGGATGCATATGCAAATAATTATCTAAATTTTCCTTCAAAAAATCATTGACAAATGTTCTTACAGTGGTAGCATTTTCTTCTAATGAAATATTGGAAGAACCTAATTTAGTTTTTGTTTGAGATTCAAAAACTGGCTCTTGAATTCGAACTGAAATTGCTCCTATAATAGATTGTCTGATATCCTCTGGAGCATAATCCTTATTAAAATGATCTCTTACTGTCTTTACAATTGCTTCTTTAAAAGCTGAAAGGTGGGTGCCTCCTTGCGTAGTATTTTGACCATTTACAAAGGAGTAATACTCTTCTCCATATTGATTTCCGTGAGTAATTGCAACCTCTATATCTTCACCTCTTAAATGAATAATTGGATACCTTAAATTAGATTCATCGGTTTTTCTTAACAATAAATCCAGTAAACCATTTTGAGAAATATATTTTTTTTTATTAAAATTTAATGCTAATCCTGCATTCAAATAACAATAATTCCAAATCATATTCTCTACATATTGTGGAATAAAATGATAATTTTTAAAGACTTGAACGTCAGGAATAAACTCTACCATTGTACCATTCTTTTCGGAAGAAATTTCAATTCCAGATTCAGAAATCAGTTCACCTCTTTCAAAAACTGCGGTTTTACATTCTCCTTCTCTAAAAGACTTTACGATAAAATAACTTGAAAGTGCATTTACAGCTTTAGTACCAACTCCATTTAGTCCAACAGACTTTTGAAACGCTTTACTATCGTATTTAGCCCCTGTATTTATTTTTGAAACAACGTCCACTACTTTGCCAAGTGGTATTCCGCGTCCATAATCTCTAACAAAAACTTTTCCTTCATCCATAACAATATCAATAGATTTGCCATTTCCCATAGCAAATTCATCTATACAGTTATCCATTACTTCTTTAAATAATACATAAATTCCATCGTCAGGTGAAGATCCATCGCCTAACTTTCCAATATACATTCCAGGCCTAAGTCGAATATGCTCTTTCCAATCTAAAGATTTAATACTGTCTTCGTCATACTTTATCTTATTTTCTTCAGACATCAGTTAATAATTTGTTGTTTTTTATCCTCAATTGAAAAATATTTATTTACTTTGCAAAACAAAGTACTTTTTAAAAAACCATATTCATTAATTTAATTTACCAAATTTCTTACGTTACTTTGCAAAAAAATAGTTTTACTATTTATTACAAAAGGACAAAATACGTTTTAAAATATGAAATTTCCCAAATTTAGGAATTCAAATCGATTCATGAAAGAGCTATCTTTAATTATTGTGTTTTTTTCGATTTTGTTTTCAGGTTTTGCTCAAACTACACCTACAAATGGGCAAATACCAACCCAAATCCCAGTAACCAACCTACCAGATAATACGAAAGATACAGAGGCAAAAAAAGAAGCTAAAAAACGAACTGCGCCAATTAATAGAATTCCAACAAATGATGCCGCGAATACTAGAGATATAACGCTTGACCCTAAAGATATTCAAGCTATTGATATTGAAGAGCAAACACGAATTAACAATGAAGAAGAACTAGCTAAGGATTTAAAGAAAAGTAAAATTATCAAAAGAACATTTGGTAGTTCCTTATTTAGCAATACAAAATTTGACGCAAATGCTTCTGTAAATATTGCGACGCCTGGAAATTATGTTTTAGGACCGGGAGACAAATTAAATCTTGATATTTATGGTTACTCGCAATTTAAACAAGTAAGTACTATTAATTCTGATGGCTTTATTGTTTTAGAAAAGGCAGGTATTGTAAACATTGGGGGCCTGAGTATAGAAGAAGCAGATAAAAAAATAAGAAGTGCTTTTTCAAAAATATTTCTTGGATTAAATGGAAATGATAGTTCTCCAGCCAACACTTTTTTGAAAGTTTCTTTGAGCGGATTTAGGTCTATAAAAATAAAGATTACAGGAGAAGTTGTTTCTCCAGGCACCTACACAGTAACCTCATTCACTAGTTTATTAAATGCAATTTATTTTTGTGGTGGCCCAAATGAGATTGGAACTTACCGCGACATTAAACTGATCAGAAATAATCGGGTGGTATCTACAATGGATTTATACGAAGTAATTACCAAAGGATTTTCTAAAGGTGATTACTTATTAAAAGACCAAGATATTATTCATGTTGGACCTTTTGTATCAAGAATAGCCATAGAGGGTAATTTAAAAAGAACAGGATTATTTGAAATTTTACCAAATGAAACATTGAGTGAAGCCATTTCTTATTCAGGCGGTTTCGATCAATATGCATATACCGACAGAATCAAGATCTATAGAAATACGCCAAAAGAAAGAAAAATATTAGACATTAAATCCTCCGATTTCAAAAACAATAAAGTATTCAGCGGCGATTCAATTGTAGTTGAAAAACTTTTGGATAGATTCGAAAATTTAGTCTCCATTGAGGGAGCAATTTTTAGACCTGGTGAATATTCCCTGGATAGTAATCCAAGTTTATTGAGTTTGATAAATTCTGCTGAAGGGCTTAAGGAAGAATCTTTAAGAGGTAGAATCACAATAATTAGAACCAACGAAGACCTTTCTATTTCCAGCATTTCTGTAAATTTAACGGATATGGCGGCCGGAAAAGTGTCTGACCAAGCACTAAAGAGACAAGATAGAGTTATTGTTCCAAGTATTTTTGATTTAACAGAAACCTCTTTCGTAAAAATTCAAGGGGCAATAAATAATGTAGGTGCAAGTGAAGGTGTGGAGGTTCCCTACATAAAAAATATGACGATTCAAGATTTGATTGTTCAAGTTGGAGGTCTTACTGAAGCCGCTTCTTTGTCGAAGGTTGAAATAGTTAGAAGAAAAAGAAATGTTGATCCTAAACAAATTGACGCTCAAATTTCTGAAATAATAGATTTTGAAATAAAATCTGATTTAAGCGTAGATTCTCGAAGTGTTGGGTTTTCACTTTTACCTTTTGATGAAGTATTCATTAGAACTTCGCCTAATTATGAAAAGCAAAATTTTGCAGTTATTAAAGGTGAAGTAATATATCCAGGAAAATACGGAGTGAAATATAAAGATGAAAAGATTTCAGATCTAATTAATAGAGCTGGGGGGTTATCTCCTTTAGCTTATACTAAAGGCAGCACTTTAGTAAGAAAAACTCTTTTATCTGATTTTCAAACTGCTCAAAGAGCAGAGGTTTTGGAAAACCTAAAGTTAAATATTAAAGTTAAAGATATCGTTAAAGCCGATCTAGAAGAACAAGATGTACAACTGGAAAAAGAAGAAGGAAATAAAAATTTAATTACTGAATCTATTGGAATTGATTTAGAAAAAATATTAAAAGATCCTGGCTCTTTTGAAGATATAGTTTTGCAGGATGGTGACGAAATAAATATTCCAAAAAGATTACAAACTGTAAGGATAGAGGGAGAAATTCTTTATCCAACTACGGTTAAGTATCTTCCTAGTTTCAAATTTATTGATTATGTTTCAAAGTCTGGGGGCTTTACAAAAAAATCTGCTAGAGGAAAAGCATTTGTAATTTACCCAAATGGGTCAGTGGATAGGACAAGAAAATTTTTGTTTATAAAAGTATTTCCTAAAATAGAGCCTGGAAGCGAAATAATAATTCCTGGAAAAACTGAAAATGCGCAAGGGCAACTAGCTCAGTTTGGAAATCTAGTAGGAACTTTGAGTGGTACTTTAACTGCAATAGTTTCTATTTTTTCAATTGTGCAACTTAACAAATTAAGATAAATGGAAAGCACAAGGATTCAAGAAACTCAAGTCTCCACTAAAGAATTTTTAAAAAGTGTTTTTAACTTTTTTCAACACTTAGCCAGAAATTGGCAGATTTTACTCATTGCCTTACTAATAGGCACTTCTTTTGATTTAGTAAAAAATGAAATTTTTAAAAAAGACCCAGTTTTTACTGGCGAAACCACATTCCATCTCGAATTAGAAGGCGGAGGAGGACAAAACCAATTTGGTGGTTTAGCATCTACTTTTGGACTTGGTGCTGCTGGCCCTGGAATAAAAACAGGTGAATTACTCGGAGCCGCTAACTTCAAATCAATTGTACTTTCTGTAAATGTATTTCAAAATGCATTTATGAAAGAAGTAAAAGTTGGGAATAGGAAAGAACTTTTTATAAATTATTACATAGACAGCAGCGATATCAAAAGAAAAGAATGGGCTGGAAATCTTTTTCAAGACCCTTCTCCTTATGCAAATTATAAATTTACTAAGAAAGCAATTAATGAATTTACTCCCTTTGAAAACTTAATAATTGGTGATGTTTATAATAAATTAGCAATGGACACGCATGTCTCGCCAGTAGAAAATGCAAGTTTAATAGATATTACTGCTGAAACCACTAATGAAATACTTACTAAAGTTTGGATAGAAAATCTTATGGTGACTACAGAAGAATTCTATAAAAACATGAAAACTAAAAAAACTAGACAACTTCTTGAAATACAAGAAAGAAGATTGGACAGTTTAGCCTATTTGGTGAAATCTACAGACAGAAAAATGGCAAGGGTGACATTTGATAACCCAAATGTTGTTGACCCATCCGGTATTATGAAACAACAGCAGGTAAATAGAGATAACACGTATATAACTAATCAGTATTTTACCCAGTTAGCAAATGTTGAGAATTTAAATAGATTAATTTTTGAGCAAACACCTATATTTACAGTTTTAGAGCCCGTAAGATTACCACTTGGAATATTAGAAAAAACTGGAATTAGTACTAGATTAGGAGGAATAATATGTTTATTTGCTGCGATATTTATAGTAAGTTTAACCAAAACATTTAAAGAAATAATGTCCGAAACGGACTAAAGTTATTAATGGACACTAAGGAACGAATAATTACAGCAAATCGATCTATTTGGGAATATCTAAAAGAAATTTGGGAATCTAAAGAGCTACTTTGGATTTTAGCTAAAAGAGATGTTTTAGTTAAATACAAGCAGTCCATATTAGGTGTGGGATGGAGTGCAATTAGACCTCTAGTGACTACTTTTGTAATGGCTTTTGCTTTTGGAAAAATCGCCAAATTAGATGTAAATTATGAAATTCCATTTCCTTTAATCGTGGTTCCTGGAGTAATCATTTGGTTATTTTTTTCCCAATCTTTACAGTCTTTAAGTCAAAGTATTGTTTTAAATTCCAATCTAGTTACTAAAGTTTACTTCCCGAGGCTGATCATTCCTCTTTCTACTATATTCTTAGGCCTCATCGATGTGTTTATAGCCACATTAGTTTTTGTTGCTCTCTGTTTTTGGTATCAATTTACCCCAGATTGGAAAATAATTTTTGTTCCTATTTTTATATTGCTTTCATTTTTATCTGCTTTTGGAATAGGCCTGATGTCTGCGGTTCTTAATGTAAAATTCAGAGATATTGGACAATTAATCCCTTTTGTTATTCAGTTTGGATATTTTATTTCGGCCGTAGGATATACTTCTGATATGGTAAAAAGTGCTGAAAATCCAATATACTATAAAATCTTTGTTTTAAATCCAGTTACTGGAGCGGCAGATGCGTTAAGATGGAGCATGTTGGGAAAACATGCGGCATTTAATTGGGATAGCTTCATTCCATTGATAGTTTTTATTTTTATCACATTTTTTATGTCTATAAAGTTTTTCAGAAAGCACGAAAATTCTTTTGTAGATTACATTTAATAAACGAATAAATGACCGTTTTGAGCATTGAAAACGTATCAAAAAAATACGTAATTAATCATAAAACTAAATCTAATGATGATTTAAGAGATACCATTAGCAGATGGTCAAAAAGTCTCCTTAAAAATCCTGAATCAAACCATAAAGAAACTTTTTGGGCACTTAAAGATATTAATCTTGAAGTAAAACAAGGGGATAGATTAGGATTAATTGGTGCCAATGGTGCCGGAAAATCCACTTTATTAAAAGTTCTAAGCCGAATTACCGAACCTACAACTGGAGTGGTACGAGTAAAAGGACGAATGGCTAGTCTTTTAGAAGTGGGCACAGGATTTCATCCAGAACTTACCGGAAGAGAAAATATTTTTTTAAATGGTGCTATTCTAGGGATGCAAAAGTCTGAAATAGATAAGCATTTTGACGCAATTGTGGATTTTGCTGGGATTTCCAAGTTTCTTGACACACCCGTAAAGAGGTATTCTTCTGGTATGTATGTTAGACTTGGATTTGCAATCGCAGCCCATTTAGAGCCTGAAATTCTGGTAGTTGATGAAGTTTTAGCGGTAGGAGATGCAGATTTTCAGAAAAAAAGTATTGGAAAAATGAAGGATGTATCAAATAGTGGAAGAACACTGCTATTTGTTAGTCATAATTTAACTGCAGTTCAAGGACTTTGCAACAAAGGCGCA
>DAIQBE010000051.1:0-11182 GCA_036781325.1 Leadbetterella sp.
AAAAGCAAGGCTTAGAAAAAAATACGATAATCGTGCTTTGGGGAGATCACGGTTGGCACCTTGGTGACCATGGGCTTTGGTGTAAGCACGACAATTACGAACAAGCAACTAAAGCCCCACTTATTATAGCCTCTCCAGAATTTGTGGGCAACCAAAAAGCTCAAGGATTGACGGAATTTGTAGATGTTTTTCCCACATTAACGGAATTGGCAGGATTAAAAACACCGGCTGATTTGGCAGGCAAAAGTTTAGTTCCAATTATGAAAAATCCAAAAATCGAAATAAAAACCTTTTCCCAAAGCCAATATCCAAGAAAAGGAGACAAAATGATGGGTTATACGATTAGGACAAAACGTTACCGTTATGTTGCTTGGTACGAACAAAATTATAGAAATACAATAATTTTATCGACTGCAAAACCAGTTGCTGTGGAATTGTATGATTATCAAAAAGATGCTTTGGAAACCGAAAATTTAGCCTCAAAAACAGAATATAAGCCTGTGCTGAAAGACCATGAGAAATTGATGTCAGAATTTTTAACAAATCAAAAACATTCAAGATAAAAACACGGATTTGAGATTAAATATTATTAACTAAATTTGTTGGATAAGTAAAGATTTCAAGTAGCAATATTTTTTAAAATGAATTTAGAAGAATATAAAATCGCTGTGCCGGTTGGAACAACCCTTGATAGATTCATCAAACAAAATGAAAAAGCATTTCCGCATGCATCAGGAGAGCTCTCTCAACTTTTAAGGGATATTGCATTGGCTGCAAAAGTCGTAAATAGAGAAATTAATAGAGCGGGTTTGGTGGATATCACGGGGGCCTTTGGTACAGAAAACATTCAAGGAGAAAACCAACAAAAGCTAGACGTTATTGCAGATATTCGATTTATTCGAGCCCTTAAAAATGGAGGTGAAGTGGCAGGAATTGTTTCTGAAGAGCAAGATGAGATAATTTTTACTGGGAACGATAATGGAAAATATGTAGTTGCAATGGATCCTTTGGATGGATCTTCAAATATCGACGTAAATGTTTCAATTGGAACAATTTTTTCCATATATCGTAGAATTACGCCACTGGGTACCCCTCCTGAAATGAAGGATTTTTTACAAGGTGGGAGAAAACAAGTGGCTGCTGGTTATATTTTATATGGCTCTTCCACAATTTTGGTTTTTGCAACGGGTCATGGAGTAAATGGTTTCACCTATGAACATTCTTTAGGGGAATTCTTTTTGTCGCATACCAATATGCTATCTCCAGTAGATGGAACAATTTATTCCTGCAATGATGGCAATGAATTAGATTTTCCACAAGGAGTAAAAGCGTTTTTGAATGAATGTCGAAACAGACGTTATTCAGCTAGATATATTGGTTCACTGGTAGGGGATTTTCATCGAAATTTATTGAAAGGGGGCATTTATCTTTATCCTCCAACAGAGAAAACACCCGATGGGAAATTGAGACTTTTGTACGAATGCTATCCATTAGCTTATTTGATTGAACAGGCTGGCGGACAAGCATTTAATAGCAGCAATACTGATATTTTAGATATTGTTCCCGAAATGCTTCATCAACGCACCCCATTTTATGTTGGATCTTCAAATATGATGGACGAATTATTTACTTATATTCAATAGATCTTCAAAAAGATGAAAACCATTTTAAGACTTCTTTTCTTTTATGTATTCTTTCCGATAGCAATTTTTGGTCAAAATTCAACCTTCAAAAATTGTAGTGCTATTTTGAAAAGCACAATTCTAAGCAATGCTAAAATAGCAATGACCGAAAAGCCAATTACCGTCACGGCCGATCAATGCGAGCGTTCAGCGGGTGGGCCTCATGATTTTTTTTCAGAAGGAGATTATTGGTGGCAAAATCCAGAGGATATTAATGGACCTTATATACAAAAAGATGGTCAATCAAATCCAAATAATTTTGTGGCTCATCGTAAGGCTATGATTCGGTTTAGCCAGATAGTGGGCACTTTGGCTTCTGCCTACTTGCTAACAAAAGACGAAAAATACGTTAAGCAAGCTTTTTTGCACTTAAATGCATGGTTTATCGACGAAAAAACCGTAATGAATCCATCTTTACTTTATGCTCAAGCTATTAAGGGCAAAGTTACGGGCCGAGGAACTGGCATAATTGACATGATTCAGATGATGGAAGTAGCTCAAGGCGTTTTAGTAATGCAACATGCTAAAATTGTGAAAAAGGAGGAATTAATTAAGATAAAAGAGTGGTTTTCTAACTATCTAAATTGGGTTAATTCCCATCCTTACGGTATAGAAGAAAGAGAAGCCAAAAATAATCATGGCACATGTTGGGTAATGCAAGTTGCTTCATTTGCAAAACTTACTGAGAATCAGGGAATGCTAGATTATTGTAAAAATAGATTTAAAACAGTTTTACTCCCAAATCAACTAGAAAAAGACGGAAGTTTTCCTTTGGAATTAAAGCGTACAAAACCGTATGGTTATTCATTGTTTAATCTGGACGCAATGACGACAGTTTGTCATATTCTGTCCACAGAGAAAGAAAGCTTATGGGATTTTAAATTAGAAGATGCTAGATCTCTTAAACAAGGCGTAGAATTTCTTTTTCCTTTTGTTGAAAATAAATCATCTTGGAAAAAACCTCAGGATGTTATGTATTGGAACGAATGGCCTGTTGCTCAACCTTTTTTGATATTTGGATATCATAAATATAAAGTTCAAGCCTGGTTTGATATATGGAAAAACTTAGAACATTTTCCTAAAAATGAAGAAGTTATCAGAAATTTGCCGATTCGAAACCCATTAATTTGGATGAAATAATGACATTTTCTTTTAAAAAGTAAGGCTAATAATACTCTTTAAACTAGGGAATCTTTGTTTAAATTTTTTAAAATGTAGAATTTCAATCTAAATCCCTAAATTCTAGTAAATTTAAGTTCGAAATTTGATTGAATTTCAAGAATTGCTTATACTTTTTTCAGTAGTAGTATGTAATTATTTTTCGATTTTTTCTAAATATTTATTAAAAGAAGCAAAATTCTAACTAACAAAATTACCATGGAATTGATAAGTATTTCAAACAAAAAAAAGGCTTCATTAATCAGCAAAATATTAGTATTATCCGTTTTTTTTAACTTTTTATTTTATCAACCAAGTTTGGTTGCACAAGAAAAGGGTAAATCTAAACCTAATATTATCTTAATTTTAGTTGACGATCTTGGTCATCATGATGTTTCATATTATGGCACTTCAGATATTCGAACACCTAATATTGATAAATTATGCAAAGCGGGGATGCGATTCGACAACTTTTATGCCAATTCATGTGTTTGTTCGCCTACCAGAGCCTCTCTTTTGAGTGGCCGCTATCCTGAAATGGTGGGTGTTCCTGGCTTGGTGCGGTCTGTCCCCAAAGATAATTTTGGTTTTATGAAACCCGATGTGGTATTGTTGCCTAAGTATTTAAAAAGTGCAAATTACAATACAGCCTTAGTTGGAAAATGGAATTTAGGCTTGGAGTCTCCAAATTTGCCTAATGAAAAAGGCTTTGATTTTTTCCATGGATTTTTAGATGATATGATGGATGATTATTATTCACATCTACGTCGAGGAATAAATTTTATGAGAAAAAATGGGGAGGAAATTAATCCAAAAGGACATGCTACCGACATTTTCACCGAAAGTGCTAGGGATTATATTAATTCCCAAAAAAACGCGAAGTCCCCTTTTTTCTTGTATTTAGCTTATAATGCTCCTCATGCTCCCATTCAGCCACCCGCAGAATGGTTGACGAAAGTCAAACAAAGAGACCAAAACTTGTCTGATACAAGGGCCAAACTAGTGGCTTCTATAGAACATTTAGACGATGGCATTGGTAAAGTAATTGAAACTTTAAAACTGACGGGGAAATATGAAAACTCTTTAATTATTTTCTTGAGTGATAACGGTGGAAAGTTAGAAGATGGAGCAAATAATGGCAATATTAGAGATGGAAAAGGTAGTATGTATGAAGGGGGTTTAAAAATACCCGCATTTTTTGTTTGGGAAAATAGTATTCCAGCAGGTAGCAACAGTAACCAAAAAGCTTTAACTATGGATATATTTCCAACAATTTGCGAGGTAATAGGCAATAAAAGTCAACCTAAGTTTGATGGTTTAAGCCTGCTTCCCATTCTTCATATGACAAGGCCAAAATTACCAGAAAGAACTATTTTCTTTTCAAGAAGAGAAGGCAATATGCTTTACGGTGGACAAACTATCCAAGCCGTGGTGGATGGTAATTGGAAATTATTGCAAAATACGCCCTATCAGCCTTATGAACTATATAATTTGGAGAATGATCCACTAGAAAGAAATAATCTTAAAGAAGCCAATAAAATAGAGCATAATAGATTATTAAGTTTAATGATGGAACATATTCAAAAGGGTGGAAGCGTACCTTGGCAAAAAAAGATAGAATGATTATTTTATGAACTAAATTTTAAGTCTCACATTCTAAAATGATATTTTTGTTCTGTTTATTTTCGAAAAACCATGTTTATTAATAGCTAATTTCATGAAAAAAATCGTATTCTTTTTCTTACTTCTTTTGTTAAAAATTGCCACAATATTTGGGCAGTCCAACGATTTGTTAATAATCAAAAGTCGAATAATTGACGAATTGTTAAGTAATAGTACCTTAGATAAACAAGTAGAGTCAATTATTTCAAAAATGAAAGAGGATGGCAGCTTTCCAGACATTAACTATGTCGATCTAAGTAATACTGCCAGTTTTCCTCATGGGAGGCACACCAGTGATTTGGCTTATTTGGCTCGCGCCTATAAAAATAAAACCTCTGCTTATTATTTAAATAAAAAAATAAAGGATGCCATAATTAGTGGTTTAGAGTTTTGGGTAAAAAATGATTTTGTGGGAGACAATTGGCATGACAATCAAATTACAACACCCACTAACCTAATGAACCTAATGTTGGCAATAGGGGATGAACTACCCAAAGAATTAGTCGAAAAAGCCCAGCCGATGATTGGCCGGGCAAATATGAGTGCTTCTGGTGCACGCCCAAGTGGAGATAGAATTGTGATTGCAGGCATTTTGGCTAAAAACTTATTGTTTTTGGGAAAAGATGATGAATTTAAACAAATCATTAAGATAATTGAAGCCGAAATGAAGTTTTCAACGGGAGAAAGAGGCATACAACACGACTTTAGTTTTCATCATAGACCCGATAGAGTAAACAATACAAATTCGTATGGCTATGGCAAATTTGCCAACGCTTATGGAGAGTGGTCTTTTTATGTGGCAGGAACAAAATATCAGTTTTCAAAAGAAAAAATACAGATGTTGGTTGATTATTATTTGGATGGCATTTATAAACAATTGGCTTATGGAATTTATGAAGATGTAAGTGTAAAAAATCGAGACATTTCTAATAAATCTAGCTTTCAACCTAAAGGAACGCTTGAAGTGGAAAGACTTTTGGTTAGTACCGACTACAGAAAAAAAGAATTAGAAGAGATTATCAAACTTAGAAAAGGCACAGCAAAACCATCACAATCCTTCGCTAAATTCTTTTGGCAAACTGAGCATTTTGTATTTCAAAGACCTAATTTCTATACAAGTGTAAGAATGTTTTCAACAAGAAACCAAAATATGGAAGTTCCCTACAATGGACCGGGAAAAACGACCCATCATAGAGCTGATGGCACCAATTATTTAGTTTTAAAAGGGGATGAATACCACAATATATGGGCTGTTTATGATTGGCAAAAAATAGCTGGAACTACCACGATGCAAAAGCCAAACCTTCCAGGTCCTTCTGAAATTCAGAAAGAGGGACTTACAGACTTTGTAGGTGCTGTTACTGACGATTTATACGGTGCTGTGGCTTTTGATTTCAGAAGCCCTCATGATATGTTGGAGGCCAAAAAGTCTTGGTTCTTTTTTGACAAGGAGTATGTTTGTTTGGGAGCGGGAATAAAACCAAAAAAGAATTTGCCAATTGTAACAACAATAAATCAAGTTTTATTGAAAAGCGAAGTGAATATGATGCAAGATGGTATGCAAAATGTCTTGGAAAAAGGAAACAGAGTTTCTGAAAATGTTAAATGGATCCACCAAGATAAAATTGGCTATATTTTTCCAGAACCAAGTACTATCAATATTTCAAACCAAACCGAAACAGGGAGATGGTCTGACATAACTGATCAAAAAAATATCAGTAAAGAATTGGTGAGCGAGGAGGTTTTTAAGTTGTGGTTTAATCATGGGGATAAAATAAATGAGACGGATATTCATGGAAAAAGAAAGATGGAAAAAAGTCCTACCTATTCCTATATAATAGTGCCAGATGTAACAGTCCAAGAGCTTAAAGAAACAAGTATTAACAATCGTTCTATTGAAATTTTATCGAATACGCCTGACTTGCAAGCGGTAAAGCATAATAATTTAGAAATGATACAATTTGCCTTTTATAAATCTGGAGAAATAGAAATAGCAAAAGACCAAAAGGTTAAAATGGAAAGTCAAGGCATGGCCATTTTAAAAATGAATGGCAACAAAGTAAAAATACTTTCTGTCGCCGATCCATCCAGAAATTTAGGGAAAATTGTTGCCACATTACCAGGACTCTATTTTTCTAAAGGCAAGAATTTCGTTTGTATACCGAATCAAAAAAATAAGGAAACAATGGTGATAGTAGATTTACCACAAGGTGTATTTGCTGGAAAAAGCGTTACAATAAATTTGTAATTTACTGTATATTTAGTATGAAAAAAACAATTCATTTCTTCCTGTTTTTTTTGTTAATAACCTATTTTAGTTATGCACAAACACCCTATTTTAAGAAAGGCGATAGAGTTGTATTTGTAGGAAATAGCATCACAAATAATGGTGCTTTTCATCATAATATTTTCCAATATTATGTAACTCGTTTTCCAGAGCAACCTATTACTTTTTTTAATTGTGGAATTTCGGGAGACGTTACAGCAGGTATTTTAAAGCGTATGGATTCCGATGTATTAATTCATGAGCCTACTCATGCAGTAATTATGATTGGAATGAATGATGTGAACCGTAGACTTTACGGAATTGCTCCAACATCCGATGTAGACACACTAAAAAAAAGAGAATTAGCTTTAGAAGTATATAAAATCAATCTCGATAGTATCATAAGAATATTTCTTTCAAAAGGCATAAAGGTAATAATACAGAAGCCCACCATTTATGATCAAACCGCAGTTTCGATAACTCCAAATAACTTAGGCGTAAATGATGCCTTAAAACAGTGTGCAGAATTTGGAGAATTATTGTCTAAAAAGTATAAATTACCTTCGGTAGATTATTGGACAATTTTAAATGATATCAACAATAAATTACAATTAAAGGAGCCCTCTGCTACTATAATTGGTCCCGACAGAGTGCATCCTGCTGCTCCAGGACACTTGATTATGGCCTTCCAATTTTTGAAAGCTTTACAGTCGCCACAATATGTAAGCAAAATTGAAATATCTAAAAATGCTTTAAAGACACAATCAGCTAAAATAAATTGTGAAATTGAGAATATCCTTAAAAGTAGAAAATCTTTGAGTTTTTCTGTAAAAGAAAATGCCCTGCCATTTCCAATAAATGAAAATCAAAAACAAGCCGTAGATTTAGTCCCATTTAAAGAGGAATTTAACCTACAAGAATTGAAAGTAAGTGGTTTAAAGAAAGGGAATTATCAATTAAAAATTGATACCTCCATCATTAGTACTTTCAGTGCGAAGCAGTTAAAATCAGGCATTAATTTAACCAATTTTTCCAATACACCACAATATCGACAAGCAGTGGCGATTAATAAAATATTGGTAAATCTTTGGCAAGCAGAAGCCAATTTAAGAACCATTAAATGGGTTGAAATAAGTCACTTAAATGAACTTGGAAATAATGAAAACTTATCCACAGTAAAAGACTATTTAGACAAAAGATTTGTAGACAGATTTCAAAACCTTTCCAATGCATCCTACTACAAAGGGCAATTTGAGAAATATCTTTTGATTAAATCAAGAGAAAAGGAATTTCAAGAACAAATGAAACAATTGAGCCTTGAGGCCTATGAATTGGCTAAACCGGTTGTGCATCATTTTACTTTATCGTATATTTTAAAAAAATAATAAAATGAAAAGAAATTTACTAATTCTCTTAGTAATGGTTTTGTGTTTGGGAGCGGATTTTCCAAAAGTTAAAAAACCTACTTATAGATCAACAGATCAATCACGACCAAACATCATCATCATAATGGCTGATGATATGGGTTTTTCGGATATTGGGTGTTATGGCGGGGAAGTAAGCACTCCTAATCTCGATAAACTAGCGGCCAATGGTATAAAGCTTAGGACATTCTATAATGCTGCCCGTTGCTGCCCCACAAGAGCCGCTTTACTTACGGGTAGATATCCACATGCAGCTGGAATGGGTGGAATGGTATCTTTTGAAGATGATAAAGTGGCAAAAGGGCCTTATCAAGGGTATCTAGACACAAACGTGCCTACTGTTGCCGAAAGATTACGATCTGCTGGATATCGAACGTATATGACGGGTAAATGGCACGTAGGCGAAAGCCAAGAGCATTGGCCACTGAAAAGAGGGTTCGACAATTATTTTGGATTAATTTCAGGGGCATCCAGTTTTTTTGAGGTTTTGCCAGAAAAAAGAAAACGATATATGGTTTTGAATGACAAAGAATTTACTTTACCACAAAACGGTTTTTATGCAACAGACGCATTTACTGACAAGGCTATAGAATTTATCAATCAATCCGACAAAAAGACCGACCCTTTCTTCTTATATTTGGCCTATACAGCTCCTCATTTCCCTTTACATGCCTACGAAGAAGATATTGCAAAATATGAGAAGTTTTATTTGCAGGGTTGGGATGTAACTCGTCAGAATCGTTTTAATAAGATGAAAAAGCTAGGCTTAATTGATGACAGATACATTTTAACGAACCGTCCAGTAGACATTCAGGATTGGAATGCGGTAAAAGACAAAGCATTATGGGCAAGAAAAATGGCTGTTTATGCAGCTATGATTGACAGAATGGACAGGAACATTGGTAGACTGATAAAAAATTTAGAAGAAACTAAGCAATTAGAGAACACTTTTATAGTCTTTTTATCGGACAATGGTGGGTGTGCAGAAAATGTAGATGATAGAAAATTAGGCGAACCTGGCAGGAGGATTGGTGAAAGAGGCTCTTACGGCACCTATGATTACCCCTGGGCGAACGTCTCCAACACACCTTTCAAATTGTATAAAAAAAACACACACGAAGGAGGCATTATCAGCCCTTTTATTATGCATTGGCCCGCAAAAATTAAGCCTAAAAAAGGGTATATTGATGCCCCAAGCCATGTAATAGATCTTTTGCCAACTAGTTTGGAAATTGCTCAAGCTAAATCTATTGAGACTGATGGAAAAAGCCTTAGTTTTTTATGGAACGGAAAAAAGACTAGTGAAAGAACTATTTTTTGGGAACACTTTGGCAATAAAGCCATGAGAAAAGGCAACTGGAAAATAGTAAAAGAATTGGAAGATACAGATTGGGAACTTTACAATTTGGCAAATGACCCAACAGAGACTAAGAATTTAGCAAAAGAATCTATTGAAAAGGTAAAGACAATGAAACTTGAGTATGAAGATTGGGCCAAAAAAGTAGGAGTAAAAAACGTTAAATGATAGAATATAAATGAAATCAGAAAATAAAACCCGCAGAAAATTCGTAAAGGAATCCGCTGCATTAGCTATTGCTACTTTATCGCTTCCATCTTGGATTTCAAGTGAAGAGGGAAAAAATGTATTTCAAGCCATGGGAACTCGAGTAGGCGAAGTCACTGATTCTACTGCAATAGTTTGGACAAGAGTAACGGCTAATCTACAAAGAAATGACAAGGGGTTGGTAATTCCAGGTCGTACTTCAGACTATAAAAACAATCAATTGCCGGAAGTTAAAGTACCTGTTGAAGATTTAGAAGGGGCATGTCCGGGAGTTTCTGGTTTTGTAAGAATTCGTTACGGAACAGAAGAATCATTGAAAAAAGCAGTACAAAGCTCTTGGGTGGAGGTTTCAGAAAAAACAGATTTTATTCATCATTTTCACTTAAAAAGTTTAAAACCAAACGCTACCTATTTTTACGAAAGTGAAGTTACAGCCGAAAAAAGTAAATCAAACCCTTTAAAATTTAAAGGCAAATTTCAAACTGCCCCACTTCCAACAACTATTTCTGACATACGATTTTGTTTAATGACTTGCCAGGGCTATCCCGACCGTGGCCATCCAGACGGTCACGACATTTATCCTTCCATGTTAGCCTTAAAGCCCAACTTTGCTTGTCTAACAGGCGATTTGGTTTATTATGACAACGACATGCCAAGAGCATACAATGTTCGATTAGCTCGCTACCATTGGGAACGGATGTTTAGCTTGCCTCGTTTAGTAGAGTTCAATAGAAATGTAAACAGCTATTGGCTTAAAGACGACCATGACACCCTAGATAACGATTCTACCCCAGGGGGCGTAATGGGAGAATTTACGTTTGCAGAAGGCCAAAATATTTTTCGCCAACAAGCCCCCATTTCAGATGGTTTAAGCTACCGAACTTTTAGATGGGGCAAAGATCTTCAAATTTGGCTCACTGACGGAAGAGATTTTCGCTCGCCCAATGACCTAGCAGATGGGCCAGAAAAAACTATTTGGGGAGAAGAACAAAAAGCTTGGTTTAAAAAAACAGTAAAAGAAAGTACCGCCACTTGGAAAGTTCTGGTAAGTCCAACTCCATTAGTTGGGCCCGATCGTGTACAAAAAAATGACAATCATAGCAATATCGGTTTTAAACACGAAGGAGACGAGCTACGAAATTGGTTGAAAGATAATGTGCCGGACAATTTTTTTGTGATATGTGGCGATCGCCATTGGCAATACCATTCGGTGCATCCGGAAACGGGTCTAAATGAATTCAGTATTGGAGCCGCAAGCGACGAACATGCGGGAGGTACGCCCGGGGAGAATAAAGCCTATCACCGGTTTCATTTAGTAAAAGGTGGCTTTATGTCTGTAGATGTGAAACGATTCGGGAATAAAAGTAATATTTCATTTTATCATCACGATGTCTATGGTAATGTGGTTTATAAATGGGGAAAAGAA
>DAIQBE010000052.1:0-11154 GCA_036781325.1 Leadbetterella sp.
CTCTTCGTATGTAGGTCCTGTCGTCTATTGGTTTTCGCCAAGCTATTTTGTTTTTTATAAAGTATTGATTCACAAACAAATCAACTGGGTTGGAAAATTGTCCTGTTTTTTTTGGTAAAATAGGTAGTCGTGGCTCTAGAGCCGCTACCCGATAAAGGCTTTTTTCTGGTCCATTTATCCATGGAGCACCCAATTTTATCCAATATTCAAGCAATTCAATTTCATTTTTTGTTAAACGCTTGCCTTTGGAAGGCATGGCATCATCATGACTGTCTGGAAGTTTAATTCTTCTTATTATTTCGCTTTTTGCTGGATTTCCTGCTATGAAAATTGGACCATTTTCACCCCCTTTAAAAATAAATTCCTTTTTGTCAAGCCGTAAACCGCCTTTTGTTTTTGTGGCATTATGGCAACTGTAGCAATTATGAGCTAAAATGGTGCGTACATTGGTATTTAATTCTTGTAGTTGATTTTCGTTTAAGGTATTGGAAACTAAAGTAACAGGCTCAAAAACAGCTTCTTTTTCAGCCCATTCTTTTTTAGGATTACGTACGGAAGAAGCTTTCTCTATGGAAGAAATATCCTCCTTTTTGGTAGGATTTATATTTTCTATATCATAAACAGCCCCTTCTTTTACCCAATTTTGCAAAATACTTATTTCTGATTTAGTCAATCGTTTGCCTTTTGAAGGCATAGCGTCGTCATGATCGGCGGGCAACAAAGTTCTTCGAATTATTTCACTTTTTTCGGGATGTTCCAAATCAAAAGCGGGACCATTTTCACCACCTTTTAAAGCCAATTCTTGTGAATCTAATCTAAGTTTTCCTTTGGATTTTTTAGGTCCATGACACTCAAAACATCTAGTATTTAGAATATTTAAAGCTTCATGAGTTAATTGGCTAGTTGGATCTACAGTTTGAATTATATTATTTTTAGAATCAAGAGGATTTGCGGTATTTTGTTTTTCTAAGTTTTTGGGCTTCAAACTACCTTCTTTTTTTTCAAAAACCTCACTTAAATAATCATCTCCATGGGTAACCATCGCCCCCAGATGCCCGGTTATACTTACTCCAAAAGTAGATATTAACAAAAGCATTCGGTAGGTTTTAACTTCGTTAGCAGAAAAAGCATACAGGGTTAGACAAGAAAGTACCAGAGTAGCAATGCCAAACCATTTGTGAAACTGAACTTCTGAACCTGCATACTCCTCTTGATTAATTAGAAGTAGTCCAAAAGCAACTGATAAAGAGCTACTAATGGCCACTATCCAAAGAACGATTTTTATAGTGGGTTTATATTTATCAGTCTTTTGAAAGAGTACGATGGATTCTACAAGGAATGCGAGCCAAATCAAACTTAAAGGAAAATGAACAATAAGTGGATGAAACCTACCTAATAATTCCCAAATACTATTTAATACAATCATTTTTAAAGATAAATCGATGCAGGTATAATTCTAACAATTCAGAAATTTAAAAAAAAACTAAAATACCTTATTAAAATTACATTTTCTATAGTGCAAGTTGCTTTTTTTTAATTTTAAAAGTAAAACAGCGGACAAGCTATCAAAAACTAACTTATCCGTTGTTTAAACTCTTTTCTAATTAGTTTATTATATTATTTGTAGCCATCATTTTGAGTCAACTTGGCGTTAATTAATATTTGTGGGGCCGGAATAGGCAACAAATATTCGAAGTCACTATACATATAATCTAATTCATTAAATGCTAAACCTGGCCTTGCCACAGTTGGTTTAGCTTTTTCTCGAGCTCCATGTTCATTCATAAAACTAGCCAACTGAGCAGGAGTATATACCCTTTGCAAATCGAACCAACGGTGATTTTCGAAAGCCAATTCAACTCGGCGTTCCTTCAAAATAGCGTTCCGCAACGCATCTTTTGAAAGGCCAGTTAGGTCTGGCAAGCCCGCTCTTTTTCGTACTCTATTTAGTAAAGTTAGTGCTTCATCTATTGCTCCACCCTCATTAGTAGCCTCAGCAAGCATCAAAAGTGCGTCTGCATACCTAAGTACTGGCCAATTGTTATCGGTTCTACCTGTAATAGTATGTGGATAAGTGAATTTTGAAATATAAGGAATTGAAATGGTATTGCTTCCCAAAGTATAACTGGTTTTTAAGGAAACTGCTTTTCTTAAATCCCCTGTTTCGTAAGCATTTATCATATCATTAGTTGGGATATTTCTACCTTGCGGCGTTGTATTGGCAAATCCTGTAATGGCAGCACCCGAAAGTCTCGGAGCAAAAATATAGGCAAAATTACTTTGTTCACCCAGGTCATTACCCCCTTGATATTGAACCTCAAAAATAGATTCTGGACCATTTTTCTTGGCTGGATCAAAATTATCTTTATAATCGACATTCAAAGCATATCCTAAAGTTGTAACCTCCTTGAGAGCAGTAACCGCTCCTGTATAGTTTTTTCTAGTCAAGTATACTTTTCCCAGTAAGGTTAATGCAGCTCCTTTCGTTACTTTACCTCGTTGGTTGGCAGGGTAGGTAGCTGGTAATACTTTCGCAGCATCTGTTAAATCTAATTCGATTTGCTTGTAAATTTCAGCTTGAGGTGATCGCACCAAATCAAATGCCTCATTGGGATTGGCTAGGGTTTTGGTGGCTAGAACTACATCGCCGAAATAGCGAGTTAGATTGAAGTAATGGTAGGCTCTCAAAAACTTCAATTGACCTTCAATTACTCCTTTAGCTGCTGCATCGAAAGTTGCTTTTTCAAGTTTTTCCAAGGCAAAATTGATATTGTACATGGTAGCATAGTGGTTAACCCATAGTGTGTTAATTTCACCATTACCTTGATTTACCGTTGAAAACTCAAATGCCTCCCAACCCACCGCACCACCTCTGTTGGCGATGTCAATATCAATAGTAGTGTTGTCAGAAATAAACTCTTGCTGTAAATAGGCGGAGTTGGTAATGGTCTGTAGTTGGCCGTAAATACCATTCAAAGCCTGGTCAAATTGAGTTTGATTTTGGTAGAACAAATCACGATTAATTCTTGTTGGATCGGTCGTATTTAAGAAGTCTTCATCGCAAGAAAATTGCATCATGCTGAAGGAAATGAGGAGCAATATATTTATTTTTTTCATATGTTTTTTAAATTTTAAGAATTCGAAAAGGAAAAATCTTTGTGATTATTTCTCTACTAAAAGTTTAATTTAATACCAAGAGCAAAAGTGCGTGGTACAGGATAAGACTCATCATCATTGTTCAGTTCAGTTCCACCTCTTACCCCCGCATCTGGATTATTACCTGGGTATTTTGTTATCATTGCCAAGTTATTTGATGTCAAAAATATCCTAGCATTACTTAATATGGATTTGGCTGGAGGCAAGGTATATCCCAATGTTACGGCTTTTAGCCAGATATAACTGCCATCATATACATATCTTTCACTACTTTCACGACTCCATTTGAAATAATTTGTACCTCCTTGCGAATGTTGGTCAAGTGGATCTGAGCCTGGATTTTGCGGAGAACGCCAACGATCTTTGGCTTTATCTAACACATTAAATACACCATCCATATTCATGGTAGACGCTTCGATGTTTCTGTAAACATCAAAATCATGTGCACCTGTAAAAAGCATATTTAAATCAAACTTTTTATAGTCGCCTGCCAAGGTCCAAGCCCAAGTAAAGGCTGGGTTTGGGTTCCCAATTTCGACCATATCCTGTGTGTCGTATGATACTACACCATCGCCATTAGTGTCTAAAAATTTCATGCCGCCTGGAATTACACCATCTTGCTTGGGCCAAGCGTCAATTTCAGCCTGAGTATTAAAGATACCCACTTTTTTGTAGCCATGTATCATTCCTATAGGCCTACCTACAGCCATTACATTATATCCTCCATAAAAACTACCGTAATAAAGCTTGTCATTGGCTCCTTTGATGGCTAATATTTTATTTCTATTGATAGTAAAATTTGCGTTAGTCCTGAGGTTAACTTTTCTAATTTTTGTGCGATATTCAGCTGCCAGTTCAAAGCCTTTATTTTCCACTTTACCAATATTATCCAATGAAGTCGTAAAGCCTGAAACGGCCGGAATTGATACAGGCAAAAGCATATCATTGGTTATTTTTTTATAATACTCGAAAGTGAAAGTTAGCTTATTGTTTAATAAGGCTAGGTCTAAACCAATGTCTAACTGATTTGATTTTTCCCATTTCAACGACGAATTGGCAAATGAACCTATTACTTTACCAGGAGCAAACGTATTACCCAAAATATAATTATTGGCACCCATAAATGATAAACTAGGGTAATTTCCAATGGCGTTATTGCCTGTAACACCCCAACTCGCTCTTATTTTCATTTCATTTACCAAATTCAGGTTTTTCATGAAAGGCTCTTCAGATATTCTCCATCCAATTGACGCAGCGGGAAAATCACCATATTTATTATTTGAGCCAAACCTAGAGCTTCCTTCCCTACGAAAAGAGGCTGCTAATAAATATTTGTCTTTAAACGAGTAGTTGGCACGAGCAAAATAAGCAAGAAGTGCCCAGTTGTTTTCATAAGAATTGGAGTTACGAATGGATCCAGCACCCAAATATGGCACTAAATCGTCGGGAAAGGTATTAGCTGCACCGTCGATTCCATATACGGATTCCACTTGGGCGGTAAAGCCAGCCATGGTTTCTAAGCTATGACTTTCGCCAAATCGCTTTGTGTATGTCAATAGTTGATCTGCCGAAAGGTTTCTCAATTGCTCATTAATATCTCGTGCTGTTGCAATACGAGGAGGGGCTCCTGCAGTGCCAGAAGCTAATGAAACACCAATAGTAGAGGGTACATATTCTTTAAATGTATTAAAGTTTATTTTGGCATTAACTGAGGTGCGAAATTTCAAACCATCAATAATTTTTATTTCGGCAAAAATATTGGTAAGTACGTCTGAAATATTCCTTTTTCTCATAATATTTGTTAAGGCAAATACAGGACTTGGCCAACTAAAAACACCGTCTACGCCCCCAATATAAGGCCTCATTGTACCATCGGCGTTGTAAATTGGCTCACGAGGGTCCATAATTAAAGAACTACCCACTATACCACCTCGGCCATCAGCATTAGCTACATTTTGGCGTGTTAAACTACCGTTTATATTTAAACCAACCTGTAAATATTTTGTGATTTCACTTGAAAGATTGGTTCTTAGCGAAAAGCGATCATAGTTGGTGTTAATAATCGCCCCTTCCTCAGTATAATATCCTAAAGAAAGCATAGATTTTACAGGACCTTTCCCATTAGAAACGGTAAGATTAGCATCTTTATAGGTGGAGTTTTTATTCATAATGGCCGCATACCAATCCGTTGAAAATTTGGTTTGTTCTGGAAATCGAAACCCTAAAGGTACATCTTCAATAGTAGGCTCTTTTTTCTGGAAATAACGAAAATTATCTTCAAATACTTCTTTCTTGAATTGAGCAAATTCAACTCCATTCAGCATTTTTACACGCCTACTGTCTGGTATTGCATTTAAACCATAGTCTAAATTAAAAGATACATTTAATTTACCTTCTGTGGCACCTTTTGTGGTAATTAAAACTACGCCATTTGACCCTCTTGCCCCATAAATAGCCGTAGAAGCCGCATCTTTCAAAATGGAAATATTTTCAATATCGTTGGGGTTGAAATTGGCTCCAACTGTTGTACCCACTACAAAGCCATCGATAACATAAAGTGGATCGCTACCCGCACCCAAGGAGCCAATGCCACGCACACGGACTTCAAATTGCCCCCCTGGCGTTCCAGCCTTTTGCTTAACCGTGACACCAGCAGCACGGCCTTGCAAAATCTGATTCACGTTATTAGCAGGCTGCTCGCCAATGTCTTTCATATTAATTACAGAAACCGCCGATGTGATGTCCTGTTTGCGTTGCGTGCCATAACCAACAATCACAACTTCACTTAAAGCTTTGGAATCGCTTTCCAAAGAAGTATTGATAGTTGTTTGATTTCCAACTAAAATCTCTTTGTTCTCATACCCCACAAAGCTGAAAACCAAAGTTGAGTTCCTGTCGGCATCTAACTTGTAATTTCCGTTAACATCGGTTGTGGTGCCTTTTTGCGTTCCTTTTACCAAAATACTCACTCCAATAAGGGCTTCGTTCTTTTCATCCACAACTTTACCAGAAATCATTTGTTGCGAAAATGCACTAAATGACCCATAAGTCATTACAAATACAATAGATAAGGCTTTGATAAACCTTTGAAATAATAGTTTTTTTTCCATAAGGGTAATAGATTTTGTTAATTTATAAAAACGAAAACAGCAATTCAGATTATAAAATCGTACAGGCCTTTTCAAACAAGCTATCCAAAAGGAATACTAAATAAAAATATTGAGTAATTGTACGAAAGTGAGTATCAAATTGTATAAATAATTTTTAGATAAAATAAACATATTTTAGCAAAAAATAGTATTTTAATACAAATTAAAAATATTTTTGTTATATATTAAATTAACAAATTGATAAATTTTTTACACAAAATGATACAAAGATTTTTGAAAATTATTTTAAATTTGAGCTTTTTGATACAAGCACCTACTTTAGATAAAAAAATTCTTGATACTGGCTGGCCACATTGTTCCTCCTATAAAAACACGCTATCCAGATTTGAGTTACCCATATAATTACTTTTTTTAAATGGGTAAATTGAAGATGATTAAAAGAGTATCAGGTTATTTACATATTAAAATAACAAGGGCTTTTCGAGTCTTAAGGTCAAAAATCTTTATTCATCAAAAGCGGAAAAATAATTTTGTCTACCCAAGTATGCGAAATAAGACAACAAATAAAATTCTAATGCATAATCTGAGCAAAATAATTTTTTATCACCCAATTTAGCACACTTGCAGGGTTTCAATTCCTAATAAATTCCCCAATTTTTTAATTTTAGAAACAATATGACCCACGCCAATTGCACAATGGTGCGAGGGTCCGTGGGCGTTCCACTCGTTGACAAATCGTCTTGCTCCAATCGAAAATTTGTATCGACTATTCGTGTTGCCAATTTCAAGGATAGGTCCAGCCACAGATTCTCCTTCAGCTACTAACAATTGGAGTTTTCCATTTCCAGTTTCTACAATTGTCAATAAAGTCACAGGTCCATGTTTTACCCTCATTTCTACGGATAAGCCATTTCCAACTTTGCCGTGATAAACTTGTAAGGGCTTTACTTTGGTTTTGCCCTCTGCTATGGCTAAATGCCCGGGTCCATCATGTCCCATCAATACGACATCATCCTTGAAGTCCATCGCGTAATACTCTGTAAATGATCCACCTACGCCAAAAGAATCCATTATTTTCATTGCTTGGGCATTTTTAATTTCATATTCGCCTGCTATAGGAATATTACGAGTGGTGAGTAGAGATGTTCCTAAAATGATGGAACTCATCGTGTCCTCATTTTCAGAAATTCCCGTTCCTTTATAATAATATGCCAATGAACCTAAATCGTATTTTTCAATTAATTTATCCAAAGCCAAGGATGTTTTAGCGGCTCGGTCCAACTCATAATCTGAGCAATCTGATTGAATTTCAAAGAGTTGATGAAATTCTGACACCCGATTGGCAATAGCAGATTCCGAAATTTCTTTTCGTAAAGCTGAGAGTTCATCTACTTCAATAATTTCAATGTGTCCACCAAAACTTGCTAATTGTAACGTAAAATCTGTATAAATATCTAACATTCCCGAATAGTTATGCCCCATAGCTCCAAGACGATTGTGAGCCATTATGTTGGCAACTTTGGAGGCTTCAACCCATTCTTGAATTTCTGTCCATGCTTCTTGGTCGTTGTGCAACATTCCCGTAATCTGGTGAAATTTTATCTTTACTCGCTTAAAAACATTAGCAATTTCAGGCACTGGACAAGCTGAACAAAATGCCAACCATTCCCCCGTCATTTTTGTGCGGTCTGTCATGGTGTTAAAAGTTGCATAATCAATGGAGGCTTCAGGCGAAAGGTTCAGGATTATCACAGGAACTTTTGCTCTTTGAACCACTGGCAAAACCGTTGAGGAAAGGGCATAAGTCGTAACGTAAAGAAAGATAATATCAACATCATTTTGCCTAAATTGATGTCCGGCTTCAACCGCTTTTTCAGGGGTATCAACCAAACCTA
Source organism: Leadbetterella sp. (assembly GCA_036781325.1). GTDB lineage: Bacteria > Bacteroidota > Bacteroidia > Cytophagales > Spirosomataceae > Leadbetterella. The sequence continues at coordinate 8,162 of DAIQBE010000052.1, forward strand.
AATTAACAACTTCCGTATCAAAAGCATTGATTTTTTGAGCTACAATTTCAATATAACCCTCCAAACGAGCTTTTAATCCCTCAAATTGATTCCAATAGGCTTCCAAACCAATGCCAAATAAACCTACTTTTAGCGGATATTTTTGTTTCATTTTTCTGATGCTTTTAATAATTGAACGGGTCCTAATAAACCCGAAGGTTCCAATTTCCAGTCTGGTTTTATGGTAATATTTGTTTTGGTAAATCGTTCATTTTGGGGTTTACCCCGGTCGCCAATCAAACGATTTCGCCAGGTGTTTACTACTTCTATTTCCAAAATATTTCCTTTCTCTTTTAACAAACCACCCACCGAAACTTGGTAAGGTGGACACCATAAAATGCCCAAATCTTTGCCGTTAAGTTTTACTTTGGCAATTCCAACGTCCTTTACTGTGCCTAAATCAAGAACAGCCCCCTGACCCCCGATGGGGGAGTTTGTGTCAAAAGTTTTTTTATAAATAGCTGTTCCTGAGTAGTATTTTATTCCATTTTCGGGTCGGTCTGTCCAACTAACCAATTTATCGAAAATTACAGATTCTGGGCCGCCCCATTTTGTTTCAAAATTTACCTGCCAAGATGTATTTATTTCTTGCAAGTAATTTGTAGTCAATATCTTAATTTCAGTATTTTTATTTTGAGTCCTCCCGATTGGCTTTCGAAAAACTACAAAAGTCGAACCATTTGGATTGAAGGATAAATCAACAAAAGTTCTGCCATTTTCTTGGTAAAAATGAGTAGCATTACTGATTTCCCCAGTGACTGGATTCCACAATTCGGGTTGTTTTCCTGTGATTCTGAAAGCTGCTTTTAGTTGAATTGTTTCTTTATTTTGGTTGCTAATAAAATAATAATCTACGTTTTCTGAAACACGATGAATGTAATCAAAGGTCTTTCCATTGGGTTTATTGATAAATTCACAGTCGGCCAAAACTCCTTTGGCACGCAGTGCTTCTTTGGTTGATATGGGTTTGGTTTTGTCCCAAATTCCATTCACAATGCTTTCCCGTTCTTTTTCTGCGGCTGTTCCTCCCACCAAGCTGGCGGTTGTTAAAGGCTTTTCTCCGATTACAATTGCCCCATTTTCTACCAATTCTTTGATTTTTCGCAAGGCTTTCAACGACATTACTTGGTGGTCTGGCAATGCTAAAACTTGATAAGAAATGCCGTGAGGAAGAAAAATTTTGCCATTTTTAACCGATAAATCCATCAATTTATCTTCATTAATTAAGTCATAATCATAATCAGGAAGCGATTTGGCTGGGTCATCATCTTTATACCTTCCGATGTTGGGAATGTGGTCGCCGTAATAATACAAAACATCAGCAACAGCCGTGCCTGACTGCATCAAATACTGAATTCGGGTCAAATATTTGATAAATCCCGTTGAATAATCCCACCAAGTTACATTGGGATTGAAGTGTGTTCCTGCGAAATATTCTTGACCAGGAAGTCCCATTTCTTTGGGCGAACATGTGAAAGTATGTAAATAAACAAGGTTCAAACCTGCACAAAATTCGTGGTCGGCTGAGGGTTTCATGTCTGCCCAAATCACATCGTTCCAGTGTGGTCCGATGGTGGTAAACGACTCCGCACCAACGAGTTTTTTATTGTAAATTTTAGCAGCACTTGCTGCTTGTTTTACAAAAAAACGGTCAATATCTTTGGAACGATGTGGAGAAGGTGACCAAAATTCCGACATCATAATTTCTGAATGCCCGTAGTTTTTGAGCCCGTCGAAAGGCCCTGCATGAGGCCCCGCTGATTCGGGTTGAATGCCTATACCGTATTCTCTGGCACGTTTTGCAAATACTTTGTAATGATTGTCGGAGATACAATCGCTCAAAGTTTTGCGTAAATCCGTTAAAAAACGATTACTTGTTTCCCGATTTTCGATGATTTTTCCTGCCAAGACAGGCAAGTATGGCATTGGGTCGTAGCCACGACGTTTTTTAAATTCATCTTCAAATTTATCCGACCAGTTCATTCCTCCCGCCTCAAAGCTATCGGTTTGTAAATATTGCAAAGTTTTTCCTGCACGATTTCCAATCATTTTCAGCAAAGGTTCAATGTTGGTGTCCCAATAGCGATTAAAATGTTTTTCGCTGGTATAATCAATCACTGATCCTTGCCATTTTCCACTGGCTGTTGACACTTCCGCACCCGTTGGGGCATAACCAAAACGAATGATAGTCCATTCTCCTTCGGGAGCATCCCAATTTAGAACGCCCTCTTTTATGTATTGTGAGAGATTCAAAACCTGTCGTACTTTTGCATCTTCTTCGCCTTCGGTAGCTGGAATATCTGTTAAAAGCGGACGAGTTTCGGGAACAGACCAACCTACCTCTTTGGTGGCTGCTTTGCTCTGAAAATCTCTAATTGGCTGACGATTTGGGAAATTTTTTGTCGGAATAGCCAACACTTCAATGTCTTGGTAAAAACCGTCGTGTCCTTTTGGCTGAGGCAAAACTTGTTGAATTTTTGTGCCTCCTGACACCTTAATTTCTGAAAAAACTACTTGTTTGGCGGCTTCGGCAGGCGTAATATCGGGTCCGCCTAAATTCCAACCGCTTTGAATACTGAGCGACAGCACCAAGTCCAAACGCTCGGCTTCGTTGATAGCATGAAGGTATAAAGCTCGCCAAGCGGGTGAACCAAACATCGGACCTTCGGGAATATCACCATTTCCTCGTTGGTTGTGGCCACCTGCATCAAAAATGCACGCTCCGCTGAAACCTTTGGCTTTCATTTCCTGTAAATCTCTGGTGATTGCTTCTTTGGTTACATTACCATTGAGCCACCACCACCAACAACGGATACCGTATTTTTGAGGTGGGTTTTGAAAGGTTTTTTCAGAGATTTGGGCTGATGCGGTTTGACAAAAGAATAGGAAAAGGAATATTTTGATAATTGATTTCGCAGTTTTAGGAATCATATTTTTTAGTTTTAAGAATTTTG
>DAIQBE010000053.1:0-11024 GCA_036781325.1 Leadbetterella sp.
CAGCCAGCTGTCATATTTAGGCCCATGTATGACCAAAGGCGACTTAAATTCAGATGGTTTGGAAGATATCGTAATTGGTGGGGGTAAAAACCAGCCCACCGCTGCATATATACAAAAGAAAAATGGAAGTTTCCAAGCTCTCAAAATAGCAGCCTTTCAAAATGACAAAACCTTTATAGATGGCGATATACTAATTTTTGATGCCAATAATGATAAAAAAAACGATATTTTAATTGTTAGTGCGGGTTATAATCATTTGACTGAAAACGACAGCTTATTGCACGACAGACTTTATATCAACCAAGGAAATTCCACATTTATTAAAAGTGCATTTCCGAAACTTTCAGGGAGTAAATCTTTTGTTAAAGTAAATGATATCAATAAAGATGGTTTTTTGGATTTGTTTATTGGCGCAAAAGTTATTCCTGGAAAATATCCACAAAGCCCAGGTGGATATATTTTAATTAATGATAAAAAAGGTGGCTTTAAGGACCAAACTCAAATCTATTGCGCCGCACTTACTAACATTGGAATGCTAACTGATGCTGCATGGATAGATTTAAATGCAGACCGTGTAGATGAATTGCTATTGGTGGGTGAGTTTGTACCAGTAACGGTTCTACAGCTGAAAGGAAAGTCTTTTGAAAACGTCACTGACGAATACTTTGATAAAAAATATGCTGGATGGTGGAATAAAATAGCCCTTGGTGATTTTAATAAGGACCAAAAGCCAGATATCCTAATCGGAAATCTTGGACTAAATAGCCAGTTTAATGCATCTTTTGAAACACCAGTGGAAATGTATGCAAAAGACTTTGACAAAAATGGCTCTCTTGACCCCATTTTATGTTATTATATTCAAGGAAAAAGCTACCCATTTGTGACTAGAGACGAATTGCTTAACCAACTCCCCTACCTTAAGCCCAATTATACCAGCTTCGAGAGTTTTTCAACTGTGGTAATGAAGGAGATTTTTAAAAATAATGAATTAGTAGATGTACAAAGGCTAGAGGCCAATCGTATGGAAACTACACTTTTTTTGAGTTCTAAAGAAGGAAAATATAAAATTGCTCCACTTCCTATTCAAGCTCAGTTTTCATCAGTTAATGCAATTTCTATTCAGGATTTCGATAAAGACGGTCATGAAGATGTGCTTTTGGCTGGAAATAATAGCTACGCAAAACTAAGGTTAGGAAAATTTGACGCCAACTTTGGCATATTACTGAAAGGGGACGGAAAAGGCAGTTTTAAATATTTGACTCAAAACCAATCGGGCTTAAAACTATGGGGAGATGCAAGAAGTATGATAACACTAAATAATTCGGTCTATTTTGGAATGAACGGTGGAAAAATTTGGGGATATAGTTGGTGATCTTGAAATAAAATACTTAAGGAGAAAGCGAGGCAATATTTTGAAAAATCTACACTAAAAGTAGTGCAGTACATTTAATTAATGGAATTTACTTATTAAAATGAAATTCTTAATCTATGTTTTTTTACTTTTGGGTTTTTGGGCCTGCAATAACAGTACAGAAGATGTTTATCCAGAACTATCATTTGGAAACCCGTCGATGGTAAAAATGGAAGGTTTCAACGGTAATATGATGGAGCCTTTTATTTCAAGAGATGGAAGTCTACTTTTTTTTAACAATCTGAATAACAAATCTGAAAATACCAACCTACATTGGGCACAAAAAGTAAATGATTCCACATTTAAATATCAAGGTGAAATAAGCGGAGTGAACACTATTGACTTAGAGGGTGTGCCGACTCTTGACAATTCGGGTAATTTCTATTTTGTTTCTACCAGAGATTATCCCAAAACACTTTCAACTTTATACCAATGCAAATTCAATAACGGAAAAGCCAGCGAGGTAAAATTAATGGAGGGAATTTCTAGATTACAAGGTGGATGGGTAAATTTCGATGTAGAAGTGAGTGCAGATGGGCAATTCCTCTATTTTGTTGATGCCCGTTTCGACCAGTTTGGAGGCCCATATTCAGCAGATTTTGTTTTGGCCAAAAAAACTGGAACTTCATTTGAAAGAATGAATAACAGTGACGAAATCTTTAAAAATATCAATACCTTCGAATATTTAGAATATGCAGCTTGTATATCCGAAAACCAATTGGAGCTATATTTTACTCGCACTAAGGCACCCATAAGCTTTGTTTCTATCCCAGAAATGATGGTGGCAATTAGAAAGTCTTTGAATGAGCCATTTGAAGCTCCAAAAAAAATACAAAATATAAGTGGATTTGCAGAAGCTTTTACAATTGCCCCTGATTCCAAAAAACTGTATTTCCATCAAAAAGTCGGTGATAAATTTGCCCTGAAAATGATACAAAAAAATTAATATGCTTGTAGTATTTAAAAAATAATGATAATTTCAAGAATAAAATCAAAAAAAATGGATCTAAAAAATATCAAAAAGGAATACAGCAATGGGGAGATAACCATAGTTTGGCAATCTGGTAAGTGTATACATTCAGGTGTATGCGTTAAAAACCTGCCTTCGGTTTTTAGGCCAAAAGAATCTCCATGGATTCAAATGGACAATGCCTCCAAAACTGAAATAATAGAAACTGTAAAAAAGTGCCCAAGTGGGGCAATAAGCATAAAAAATTGAGCAAGAAACTGGTTTTAAACTACGAAATACTCAAACCAATTAACGAAGTGTATTATTATTTGAGTGATATGGATAAATATGTTTTAGTGCACCCGATAATTTACAAAATTGATAAAATTTCAGAAAATTATTATTCAATTTTTGAAACTTTAAAAATAGGTCTAATCCCTATTAAAGTAAAGTATCCTGCACAAATCGACTGCGATTTTAAAGCTAAAAAAATAAAGATGACCGCTCAGGTTTTCAAAATGATAAAAATTGAAATTGTTTTTATTTTAATAACCTCAGGAACCAAAACATGCATTGAAGAAACCATTTCTTTTAATAGTTTCATTCCAATCGGTATTTTTCTTTCTTCCATTTTTAAAAATCAGCATCAAATCCTTTTTAAAAATATAGAAAATCATGCTACATAGAAAAATTACAATTTTATTCTTCTCTTCCTTATTAAACGTAAGTTCATTTGCTCAAACAAACACGGATCTGTTTCTGTTTACCATTTCCAATTCTGAAGGAAAAATAAAATTGACAAATCCAGAAAATATAACCAATAGAACGGGTTATGACAATCAGCCATTCTTTCATCCAAAAAAATCACTGCTGTTTTATACCGCCATGGAAAATCAGCAAACCGATATATGGGGGTATGATTTGAAAACTAAATCTAAAAAACAAATCACTGCTACGGAAGATTCAGAATATTCTCCAACGCTTATTCCAGGTGGAAATGCTATTTCTTGTATTGTGCAAAGAAAAGCAAATGGCGATCAAGATTTAGTAAAAATTGATTTGAATGACCCTTCCAAAACCGAAATTCTGCTGGAATCACAAAAAACTGGCAAAGTTGGGTATCAAGCTTGGTTAAATGAATCAAATTTAATTACTTTTATATTAGGCAGTCCACAAACACTTCATTTCCATGACCTTGATACCCAAACTGATAAAACTATTGTACCTAACATTTCGCGATCACTTCATTTGATTCCCCAAACCAATGAATTTAGTTTTGTGCAGGAAATGGATAATAAATGGATGATTCGGACTTTTAATCCTAAATCAAATTTGATAACTGACCTTACCGAAAGTGATGCTAATTCGGAACACTATAATGCCTGGAAAGATAGAAATACACTTATTGAAAGTAGAAATACTGAATTGTTCTCTTTTGATTTAAAAAGTAAAAAATGGTCAAAAGTCGAATTTCCTGAGGGCTTTATTCCAAAGAAAATAAGCCGATTGGCTATCAAAGGAGATTTAATGGTAGTTGTAATGGAAGAATGATTTCTTTCATTGAACCAATTAAATCTCAAATTATTTTCTGATAAATTCAGCCTATTATTGAACCCAATTAAAACAATATTATTTTTTATAAGTTATTTTACTTAAAATTATCACAATTCAACCAATGAAAAACAAATATATTATTTTTCCTTATTTTGCCATTATTTTCATACTGTTTATCGCTTGTCAAGTAGAAGAAAAACCGTGTGTAAAAACAGGTTGGTATAAAGACGCCGATGGTGATGGACTAGGAGCAAAAAATGCATACTTTGAAGCTTGCGAGCAGCCAATTGGTTTTGTGGCAAATAATAATGATGACAATGACATTCCAAACAACGGAACAGTAAGTTTGTTTCCTGCCAAAGGATATTCCACCCCTCTTACTTATGCAAACTTGAAGCCCGTTTGGTCTGATGAATTTGATGGTACTGCATTAAACGAAAAAGATTGGAATTATGAATTAGGAGATGGATGCCCAGAAAACTGCGGGTGGGGCAATAATGAATTAGAATTTTACAAAAAAGAAAACACCAGTGTAAAAGATGGTCATCTTATCATTGAAGCAAGACAAGAATCCGCCGGCGGGAAATCCTATACTTCCTCCAGATTAACTACCAAAAACAAAGTAAATATTAAATACGGAAGAATAGACATCAGAGCCGCACTGCCGAAGGGTAAGGGCATTTGGCCTGCCCTTTGGATGCTTGGAAAAAGTTTTCCTGCCGTAAAATGGCCAAATTGTGGAGAAATTGACATCATGGAAATGGTAGGAGGCAGCTCAACCGACAATACAGTTCATGGAACAGTGCACTGGGACCATAACAATAGCCATGCCGAATATGGAGGAAAAACCTCGCTAGTAAACGGTATTTTCAATGATGAATTTCACGTTTTTTCAATTGTTTGGGACGAAAAGAAAATTGTTTGGTATTTAGACGATAAACAATACCATATTATCGACACCACTCCAGCAGGTTTAAGCGAGTTTCAAGAAGAATTCTTTTTTATTTTTAACGTTGCTGTTGGTGGTAATTGGCCAGGGCCTCCGGACGCTTCTTTAATTCTACCACAACGCATGGTAGTAGACTACATTCGTGTATTTAGATAAATACTTAATCCTATGCAATTAATACTACATTCTGAATTTTTAGTAAACTAAGAATTAAAATAGTCTTATGAGTCGAATAAGGATATTTAGAAGTTAGAAAGCTGAAAACTTAAGCTTTTAAAAAATAATTAAGGGAATAACGTAAAAGCAACGAAATTATAATTATATTCGTAATTGCTTATATACTACTTAATTACCTTAAACCTTAAATGAATACATTCTCAAAAATATGTATTCTTCTAACCTTATTGTTCAGCCATGGTAAAACATTGGCTCAGATAAATAATACAGACAATTTAGGCTTTGAAAAAGGCACTTTTGAAGGTTGGCAACTTTCGTATGGCGATGTGCGATTAGTAAATAATCAAACTACCTATTTAAACGAAACTGATGGTACAATTTCAAATAGACACGAAATAGTTTCTATAGCCCAAGGTAATGACCCAAAGATTAAGCAAGAGGCTATTCCTGTTGTAAACGCAGGTAGTAGGTATTCTATGAGAATCGGAAAAACAGAAAGGGGTTCTACTTTTGAAAGAGCCACTACCAGTTTTGTGGTTACATCTGCTCATTCTCTTTTTCAATATCATTTTGCAGTTTTACTTCAAGAAGACCAAGATAATAGGCACTCTAAAGCCCAAAAACCGGGTTTCTCTTTAAAAATAACAGATGCTTCAGGTTCGAACGTTTTATGTGGAGATTTCGACGTGCAATTAGAAGGTAAACTTTTAGCAGGTTTTAAATCACAAGGGGATATTGATTATAGAAATTGGACTACGGGCTCCATAGACCTAAGGCAACACATTGGAAAAACATTAAAGGTGGAAGTTACTGCTCATGGCTGTACGCAACAAGGTCATTTTGGTTATGCTTACTTTGATGCAGAACTATTAAAATCAGAGCTACTTATCCCATCTGTTTGCCCAGATCAAAATGGGCTTTTAACTATTATAGCACCAGAGGGATTTGAAAACTATGTATGGAGCAATGGAATGGTAGGACAAAAAATTAGTACTCCCGCCGTTTTAGGTCAACAATTTACGGCTACTATTACCCCCTTTTCCAGCTTAGATGCAGCATGTAATTTTAAACTCAACATAAAAATTCCATTTAAAAAAATCGAGACTAACCTAACAAAAAGCTTATGTGAAGGAGAAGTATTTAATTTGGTAGATACCAATTATGGAACTACTGGAAAATATTCAAAAACGATATCGAGGGCAGGTATTTGTGATAGTACTATAAATTTAGATTTGTTTGTTGGCGATGTCCCTGATTATTATGAAAAATTTCAAAAATGTTTAGGTGAAATCATTCAAATTGGTACTAAAAAAATCGAGTCCAGTGGTTATTATGAAGTTAGAATTCCTAGGGCAGGTAAATGTGATTCTATGGTTCATGCCACCGTTGAGTTTGAAGATTTAAAAATAAAGGTTTCTGAAGATCAAAAAATAGTAATAGGCGACTCCCTACAGCTTCAATCTCAAATAATTAGCGGAATCGAAGGCGCTTCAAAGTGGACCTCATTGAATTCAACGCTATGCAATAATTGTTCTGACTTAATTATTAAACCTATAAATGACAATACCTATACTTATAAATTAACTAGTTCGAGTGGAATTTGTTCCCGTTCAGCCAGTCTAAATGTAATAGTATTACCTTGTGTTATAAATTTTCCCGATGTATTTACCCCAAATTATGACTTAGAAAATCCTGTTTTCTTTGGGTTTGCGAGTTCGTGTATTTCTAAAATGGAATCATTTACTATTTTTAACAGATGGGGAGAAGAAGTCTTCAAAAGGAATGATTTGCCAGTTTCCAATGGAAATTTCGGTTGGGATGGAAAGATAAAAGGCCAAGATGCAAGTCCTGGTGTTTATCAGTATCAAGTAAAAGCAGTATTAAAAAATGGAAAAACAGAAAACTATGCAGGAAAAGTTATGATTCTGAAGTAAGGTTTCCATAATTATAAATTAAAAAAAATGCTATTTTTTTTTTATACTTCAGACAAAAAACAATTTTACTAAAAATTTACTACTCTTTTATTGTTCAATTGCCTCTTTATAAGCTTTTAATCCATTCCAATAATAAAACAGGGCTAGGCTGCTACCTAAAACTATAGTAATTGTTATTGAATATTTTATGGCATATTCATCAAAAAAAACATAGTCTGTGATCAACGCCACTATAAGAGGTCCAAAACCCAAAGCAACAATATTGATAATAAGCAAATAAATTGCAGAAGCAAATGCTCTTACATTATTAGGCATCATTTCTTGAATAGCTGCAGTAGAGGCTCCAAATGGAAAAGCAATGAAAAAACTCGGGATGGCTAGAAGAACAACTACTATTTTTTCATTTTCAATTAAAGGGAAGAAGGCCGAAAGTAAAATACCAATTGCAGAAATAATTCCGACTCTCAGTTTTCCGTCAGATTTTCCATTTTTCACAAATCTATCGGCAAGCCACCCACCTACAACGATACCAGAGGTGGAAAAAATACTTATTATAATTCCATAAATTCCGCCTGCTTTTTGGGCTGTCCAACCAAAAGTTCTAACAAAATAAGTTGGAACCCAAGCAATACATGCGTAAGCTACCAATGAAATAAAAGTAATTCCTAACGTCACACTCAAAAATGCTTTTTGCTTTGTTTTAATAAATGCTATAGCCTCTGATAGTGTAAGTTTATTAGAATCTTGATTAATATGTAAGGTATTTTTACGAGAAGGCTCCTTTATTGTTGAAACTAACAAAGCAATTAAAACTCCAGGAATACCGATGTAAAAAAACAATTTTTGCCAATGAAATATCTCACCAAAAATAGGGACCACTGTTGTTCCACCAGTAGGTAAAGAGCCTATTAAACTCGCTCCAATCAATACGGCAATTCCTGAGCCTATATAAATACCTGCAGAATAAACACTAATAGCCCTACTAATTTTATCTTTTGGAAAATAATCTGTGATTATTGAATACGCTGGAGGAGAAAGTGCAGCCTCTCCTACGCCAACGCCTATTCGAGCAAGAAAAAATTGCAAGTAGGATTTGACACCTCCACAAATAGAAGTCATAAAACTCCACAACAAAACCCCTCCAATAATAATGTTCTTTCTATTTTTCATATCAGCCAGACGACCAATAGGAATCCCAAGGAGGGTATAAAAAATCGCAAAACTTAAACCCATTAAAAGACTAACTTGGGTATCGCTTAAATGCATATCACGTTTTATCGGAATAACCAAAAGGCTTAAAATCTGTCTGTCGATAAAAGAAGAGATGTATGCAATCATTAAAACAAAAACTACATACCAGCTGTAAAGAGCACTCGGTTTATTCATGATTTAATTTGGGTTAAGTTTTATTAAAATTAAACAATTTTTTCTACAAAAAATATAATTAATAAATTTAAAAACCCAAAAACTTTATTTTGATTAACTGACCAACAAAAAAAATAATTTCTACAACCTTTTTTTAAAATTGGAAGGATTTTCTCCTGTGATTTTCTTAAATGTTCTATTAAAATAGGATAAACTCTCAAATCCACATTCAAAACTCGTTTCAGACACATTTTTATCCATAGTTAATAATCTTTTAGCTTGATTAATGCGATAATGATTTAAAAACTCAACAAAGGTAAGTTTAGTCACTTTCTTAAAGTAGCGGCAAAAAGCCGAATTACTCAAATTACTTATTTCTGCAACCGCACTTATATCAATTCTGTTTTTATAATTTCTATCAATAAATTCATATACTTTCTTTAATCGTTGTACCTCTTTTTGATTGATTTGATTAATAACTTTTCTTTGGTGTAGCAAAATAAAGTCCTGAGCATCAACAAGTATTCTAAAAATCCTTAAAATACTTATATATTGCTCAAAATAAGATAATTGATGTGCATTCAAAAATAAATCTCTCACCTTTTTTTGAGTTTCTATTCCAAAAGAAACTCCATATTTCATTTTTTCAAATAAAGGATTGAAATCCCGAACTTCCGGAGTATGCTCTAATTCAAATGCCAAAAAATCAGGACTAATATGCAAAACAGTCTTTTTGTATTCCGTTTTTATCCCGTAATCGAAGTTTAAATGGGGAATATTAGACCCTATCATTACAAAATCGCTATTTTGAAATTTAGAAATATGTTCTCCAACCTGCCGAGTACCTTCGATAGCCTCTATATATACAATTTCGAACTCTGGATGAAAATGCCAAAAATAAAAATCATTTAATTTAGGATTTACCATCCAACTAAATGAGCTCTTTTTGTCAGAAGGAATAATTTTTTCAAGCTCAATTTTCATTATATTGCGTATTTGTATACCAATACCTTATCATAAATATCAATATTGTTCAAATATATGCAATTATTGAGAAAAATATTCTCAAAACTATCTTTTAAATTTGTAAGATAATTTTCAATATTAAATAAAATATAAATGGAAAATCAAACTATGGTGCCAACAATGGCACCCACCATGATTGCTAATAAAAACCACCTTGATAAACCTGGAAACCCCTCAACTGCCACCAGCAGTGCAGTAAAATTAAACGACAGAAGCAATGGAAAACCTCTTAAAGTACTAAGTGATGTTGATTGGGAGTTCTGGATAGAAAACGGCTATGTAATCGTAAAAAATGCAATTCCTAAGGAACAAGCGAATGCAACCGCGAATTTTTTATGGGAATTTGAAGAAAAAAACCCAAAAGATAAAGACACATGGTACGCCGCCCCAAGAGCCGAAATGAAAATGAAAGAATTAGCAGGAACAGGGATGGTAGAAGTATATAATAACCAACATCTTTGGAATAACAGGCAAATGCAACGTGTATATGATGCTTTTACAGACATTTGGGGAACAGAAAAGCTTTGGGTTACTATAGATAGAGCTAACCTAAATTTCCCTATTCGTCCCGGGTTCGAATATAAGGGCTTTATTCATTGGGACTATGACCCTGAAACCAAACCCCAAAATGTTCAGGGGGTATTGGCATTAGCAGACCAAACCGATGAAAACATGGGCGGCTTTCAATGTATTCCAGAACTTTATAGAACCTATGATTCTTGGAAACTAAGCCAACCTGAAAATAGAGATCGATTTAAACCAGATACCAGTGCCTTTGAAGGAAAATTTCATAAAGTAAAATTAGAAGCTGGTGATTTGCTAATCTTTAATAGCCTCACTCCTCATGGAATAAGACCTAATAACTCAGATGATAAAATAAGAATAGCTCAATACATTTCTATGATGCCTGCGGAAGAAGAAAATGAGGCTATGGTTGAATGGCGTGTAAATTCTTGGAAAAACAGAATTGCTCCAGAAGGTTATGCTTTCCCAGGTGACCCAAGGAATTGGGAACAAACGAAATATGGTACTGCAGAATTAAATGACTTAGGCAAAAAACTTCTTGGTTTAGAAAAATGGTAATGTTTAAAAACAATTAATGATGAAATCGAAATACAAAATCCTTTTATTCTTATTTACATTTTCTTTGACTTTCCATCCAATTTTTGCACAGAATAAGCCAAGCAAAAAACTACTTAGACATGTTGTTATCTTTAAATTCAACGACAGCTCTTCTGCTAATGATGTGCAGCATGTTGCTGAAACATTTTATTCTTTAAAGAAATCAACCCCCTTAATTAAAGATATGGAATGGGGAATAAATAATAGTCCAGAACATTATAATCAGGGATTTACCCATTGCTTCATCTTAAGTTTCGAGTCTGAAAAAGACCTTGCTGATTATCAAAACGACCCTAATCACAAAGCATTTCAAGATGTTTTAAAACCTCATATGGAGAAAGTTTTTGTTATTGATTATTGGGTAAAATAATTTCAAAACCAAATTATATAGATTTATCCCAAATTGAAATGGGCAAATCTGTATTCATTTAGAATTTATAATTTTGTAAAAATTTATTTTTAAAATTAATTTAAATGAAATCTCAACCGACTGTTATTCTTAACAATGACGTGGAAATGCCTCTATTTGGACTTGGT
>DAIQBE010000054.1:0-11018 GCA_036781325.1 Leadbetterella sp.
ATTAAACTTCACTATTTGCATTTTTAAATGATCCAAAATAGCATAAAAATCTCACAATAGTTATTATTCTCAAATATTTTAACTGTAAATTGCATTCTTATAGAAAAATATGCTATGATGGAAATTGACCCAGTAGATTTAAAGATTCTCAAGCTGCTCAAAAAAGATGGCTTAATGACCAATAAAGAAATAGCAGCAGAATTAAATCTTACTACTACTCCAGTACATGAGCGGATAAAACGATTAAGAAGAGACGGATTAATAAGTAAGTATACTATTGAACTTAACCGCAAAAAACTAAATAAAAATTTAATAGTTTTCTGCAATGTCTCATTAAAAGAACACGCGCAAGATTTCTTAATGAAATTTGAAAAAGATATTCAAACTATTCCTGAAGTGGTAGAATGTTATTGCGTTTCTGGAGGTTCAGATTTTTTGTTAAAAGTTATTGTAAGCGATATGGAAGAATACAAACATTTTATATTAAACAAACTAGCGGCCGTTTCAAATATTGGGAGTGCTCAATCTCATTTTGTAATAACGGAAGCCAAAAGCTCTTCTATTATTGGAGAATAAATCAATTAAGAGTTTATAAAATCTTTAAACAGTTTTTTAAAAAAAATTGAGTTCATTAGAGTAAACATTACTTATCTAAAGTCTAATACCGAAAAGAACTAAAGAAACATTTTGCAGTAATTAAAAAAACATTTTTTAAAAATTACAGAATATTCATGGTTTGTTCTTTAATTTTCTCTAACTCATCTTTCATTTCAACAACCAATTTTTGCATAACTGAATCATTAGCTTTTGAACCAATTGTATTAATTTCTCTTCCAATTTCTTGAGCTATAAAATTAAGCTTTTTCCCATTTGAGGCCATATGTAGTTCTTTTCTAAAATACTCAAGGTGATTTTTAAGTCTAACCTTTTCTTCAGAAATATCAAATTTCTCAACATAATAAATCAATTCTTGTTCGAATCTATTCTGATCAAAATTCTCATTACTTAAGTAATCACTTATCGACTTTTCCAGTCTTTCTCTTATTACAGGTAGCCTTTTGGGGTCTTGTTCAATTATCAAATTCAATAATCTTTCAATAATATCTATATACTCTTCAAACTTTAATTTGGTAATTTCTCCCTCTTGCTTTCTGAATGCTTTACAGGAATCAATTGCTTGTTTTATTACTTTCAAAACCAATTTCCATTCATCATCTGCCTCCTCTGTACTAACCGCATTCGTATTATATGCATTAGGCATCATCGTGGCCATTCGTAAAACCTCAGTAGGTGATGCTTCAAAATCCAGCTCTTTAGCAGTAAGCATTAAATCTTTGAAATATGCTTTCACTAAAGCCCTATTTATGGTTGTTCCTGCTACTGCAATATCATTTGGGGTAGTATTTAACAAAAACTCAATCTTTCCTCTTTCCAATTCTTTTTGCAAAAGATTTCGTATTTCTATTTCTCTATTTGAAAAACCGCGGGGAATTCTACAGTACACATCTGAAAACTTTGAATTAAGGGTTTTAACTTCTACTGAAACCGTCATTTTTTCTGTTTCTACGGTAACAGAACCAAAACCCGTCATAGATTGCAACATAGTGTAAGAATTTCATTTTTTGTAAAACTAAGGAATTATTCCATCAAAAGGGCTATATTAAGGCAAAAAAGTGTAATTTTGCATGATTTTTCAAAAACTTTACGTATAAAATGGATATTCTAATTAGCATAAGTTCAAAAATAAAAGAGGCAATTAAAACCCTTTGGGACTTTGATGAAGAAGTAGTTTTGCAAGCCACTAGAAAAGAATTTGAAGGAGATTATACTTTTGTGTTTTTTGGTTTGGTAAAATCACTTAGAAAAAGTCCACAAGAGATTGGGAAATCAATTGGAGATTTTTTGCTCGATTCTAATTCGGAATTTTCAAGTTATAACGTAGTCCAAGGTTTTTTAAATTTAAAACTTCATGACTTTGTTTGGACAAGCGTTCTAAATCACCAACTAAGTCAAGATATTGGGGCGGGTATTGTAAAAAAAAATGAGAGAGTAATGGTGGAATATTCTTCCCCAAACACCAACAAACCCTTGCATTTAGGGCATTTGAGAAATAATTTTTTAGGATTTTCTATAGCCAAAATTCTTAAATCTGCTGGTTATGACATAATAAAAGCATGTTTAATTAACGACAGAGGTATACATATTTGCAAATCGATGGTGGCCTACCAACATTTCGGAAATAATGAAACTCCTGAATCTAGAAAGATAAAAGGAGATCACTTAGTTGGATACTATTATGTAACTTTTGACAAAGTTTATAAAAGTCAAATTGCTGATTTGATTGAAAAAGGAGAAACCGAAGAACTTGCGAAGAAAAATGCTCCCATCTTCATAGAAGCACAAAATATGCTTTTAAAATGGGAACAAAATGACCCCGAAACTATAAGTCTCTGGGAAAAAATGAATCGTTGGGTATACGAAGGATTCGAAAAAACATATAAACAAATTGGCGTAGATTTCGATATTAAATACTACGAATCAGAAACTTATTTACTTGGAAAAGACCTTATTGAAGAAGGATTGCAAAATGGAACATTTTATAAAAAAGATGACAATAGTGTTTGGATAGATTTAACTGATGAAGGTTTAGATAACAAACTAGTTTTAAGGGGAGATGGTACTTCTGTGTATATTACACAAGATTTAGGAACCACCGATTTAAAATATAAAGATTTCCAAGCAAAAAAATCTATTTGGGTAGTTGGCAATGAGCAAGACTACCATTTCAAAGTGCTCTTTGCTATTATGAAAAAATTGGGACGAAATTATTCAGATGGATGTTATCATTTATCTTACGGGATGGTAGATTTGCCTTCTGGAAAAATGAAGTCTAGAGAAGGAACGGTGGTTGACGCTGATGATTTGGTTTCTGAAATGATAAAAACGGCTGAAGATATCACTAAAGAAAGAGGCAAAACCGAAGATTTTAGTAAAGAAGAAGGAGAAAAATTATTCAAAATGCTTGCTTTAGGTGCATTAAAATATTTTTTATTAAAAGTTGAACCTAAAAAACGAATGCTTTTTAATCCGGAGGAATCTATTGATTTTCAAGGAAATACCGGCCCTTTTATTCAATACACCCACGCCCGAATTAAATCCATCTTAAGAAAAGGAGCATTTGAAATAAATCAAAAACATAAAATAGAAACGAGTACTCCTCTTAACAAAGAGGAGATAGAGCTTGTTTTCTTAATGAATGAGTATGAAGCGATAATTTCTAAAGCTGCCTCTGAGTATTCTCCAGCCTTAATTGCAAATTATACTTTTGAACTTGCCAAAACTTTTAATGTCTTTTACACAAATCATTCAGTAATGAATGAGGAAAATGTTGCAATAAAAGAAATGAGGTTGGCTTTAATTGAAAAAGTTGCCAATACCATTAAGCATGCTATGGGCCTTTTGGGAATTGAAGTTCCTGAAAGGATGTGATTTTCGAATCACATCCTACTTCTTCCTAATTATTCCACAATACTTAAAACTGGTATTACAGATAAGTCTACAACCTGCTCGGCAATACTACCTAAAACAAAGCGATCTAAGCCATGTCGGCCATTTGTATATAGTACTATTAAATCTACGTTCAGTTTTTCAGCATATTCCAAAATGCCTTTCTGAACAGAATTTGCTTTATAAATTTCAAAAGCAAAATTATTAATTTTGTATTTTTTTTGAACTTTTAGGGCATTTTCTCTAATCTCTTTATGATCATTCGTAAAATCTCCAGCATCAATAAATACAAAGTGATTATTGGTATTCTCAAAATCAAAAATACTCTTTGCTTTTTGGATGAAATCGGTTTTCACAAAATCTGTCACAAACAAAACTTTTGTCAAAGTTTCAAATACTGAATTTTGTTTAAGTACTAAAACTGGACATTGCGCATTTCTTACCACATTCTGGGTGTTAGTCCCTTTAAAATAATCTTTCCAACCCGAGGCACCCTCAGAACCCATTACTATTAAATCAGCCTTTTGTGAAGTTAAAATAGGAATTAATCCTTGTCCCTCTTCCTCTTTTATCAATCCTTTTATATCAACATCTGGATACCAATCTTGCCAACGCTTTATCTCCCTGTTGGCATCTATTTTTAAAATATCATGATATTCTTTTTCGGAATAAACAGCGGATTCTACCAACCTAAATTTTAATTTAGGGAAATGCAGCATTGTTAACAATTTTATTTTTGCATTTTTTTCTCTTGCAATTTTCACAGCAACATTCATAGCTTTCTCAGCCACTTCATTAAAATCCGTCGGTACTAAAATGGTTTTCATTTATATTTAACAATTAAGCGCAAAGGTAATTTTGTATGCAACCAAAAATACTGAGGAATGCTAACTAAAATAATGACTTTTAGCATTAAAATCTGTTAATAAATCACAGAAAATGAAATATAAATTATCCTATTTTGCTCTGATAGCGATCACAGGATCCATCTTGGCTGCTTGTGATGCAGGTACTATTCCAGATATGATACCAATTAAACTTGAAATGGTAAGACCAAAAATAATATTAGAGGAAGTTAAGACTATGTCCAATGAACCTAAATTAATAAAGCTAGCTAAATAAACGATTAACAAGCCAAAAAGTCCACCAAGAATACATAAAAACATGGCTTCAAATAAGAACTGAAACAAAATAAAGTAGTTTTTAGCTCCTAAAGATTTTTGAATTCCAATAATATTCGTGCGTTCTTTTACTGAAACAAACATGATGTTGGCAATTCCAAATCCTCCAATAAGCAAAGCAAACAATCCGATAATAAATCCACCTACCCTTAAAGATCCAAATATGGTTGTTAAAAAGCTTGCAGCTGCATCTGGCCTGTTTAATGCAAAATCATCTTCTTCTAAAGGCTTTAAACCCCTTATAGTTCTCATCTTACCTTTAATTTCATTTTCTAAATTTTCCATTTTTAGATCATTCGGGAAAGCTTGTACGGATATCATTCCGAATAAATTTCCAGAACTAAACATTCTTTTGTGTTTTATGAAAGGTAAAAACATTTTTTGGTCAGGATTTCCACCTATATCTATTAACTGCTTTCCTTTTTTCTCTTGAACTCCTATAACAGTAAAATTTATTCCTTTGATTTTTAGCTGTTTCCCTATTGGATCTTCTTCTCCAAATAATGCATCCGACAATTCTCCTCCAATCACAGTTACATTTCTACCGCCATCAATTTCTGTTGGTGTAAAATAACGACCTTTAATTATTGGAACATCTGTAATTACATTAAAATCATAGGTAATTCCTTGACAAAGCGCATTAAAGCTATTGTTTTTATATTTTGCTTGGATGACAGTAAAATCCATAATTGTCACAGCATTTGCATGTTCAAGATTATCTTTCAAAAATTTAAATTCTGAATATTTTGGCCTAGGACGTCTAAAATATCTCCACCAAGGAAATTCTCCTTCCCCAAACTGCCAAGGAAATTTATCAACGTAAATAGTTCTATCCCCAACACTATTTAAGCTGTTTTTTATGTTTGCTTCTAAAGAATCTACCATAGTGTAAACTCCAATAATAGAGAAAATACCTACTGAAACGCCCAATAAAGACAAAACTGTGCGAAGTAAATTAGATTTTAAGGCTTGCCAGGCAAATCGTAGACTCTCGAAGGTAAGTTTTAAAAAAAGCATTTTTCTCTTAAATGATTAAATGTAAAATTCGAGGTAAAAATTGCAAAAAAAGAAGTAGAAACAATAACTAATTTTACAAATGCCACTTTTTTATTAACTTAACGGTAAATATCAATGAGGGAAGGAAACCTTAAACTTTTAAATATTCAATAAATGAACAAATATTACAGCATTCTACTTTTATCTATTGTTTTTTCGTGCAAAAATAGCCCAAAACAAAACCCGACAGAAACAGGTAAAGAGCTTTTCTCACTTTTTGAAGAAGACCCAAATACAAAACCATTTTTTTCGGATAAAAAAGGAGTGTTCGCAAAAAATGGAATGGTAGCTTCCGCCCACGAAGAGGCGTCAAAAGCTGGAATAGAAATAATGAAAATGGGTGGAAATGCGGTGGATGCTGCCATAGCGACCCATTTTGCTTTATCAGTGGTATTCCCATTTGCCGGCAATCTAGGTGGTGGCGGTTTTGCAGTTATAAGAGATAAAAATGGAAAGGTTTATACCCTAGATTTTAGAGAAAAAGCCCCTATAAAAGCTCATAGGGACATGTATTTAGACAAAGAAGGCAATGTGATTAATGGTTTAAGTCTAAAAGGTCATTTGGCTAGCGGAGTGCCTGGGTCTGTGGATGGAATGGTGGAAATGCATAAAAAACTAGGAAAACTTGCTTGGGAAAAACTATTAGAGCCAGCAATCCTTTTGGCTGAACAAGGAGTGTTACTTAGTGAAAAAGAAGCCTTTGGAATTGGGAATAATAGCTCGGTTTTTAAGGAAGTAAATGGAAATGACACTCCTTATTTCATTAATCCAAGTGGTGAAAAATGGAAAAAAGGAGATAGATTGATTCAAGCTGACCTAGGGAAAACACTCCGAATAATTCAAAAGAATAAAAGAGACGGTTTTTATGAAGGTGTAGTTGCCAATTTGTTAGTAAAAGAGATGGAGAAAGGCGGTGGAATAATTTCTAAAGAAGATCTACAACAATATCATTCTGTTTGGAGAAAACCTTTAATAGCAGATTACAAAAACTTTAAGATCATCACTATGCCACCCTCTTCCAGTGGTGGAGTGGCACTTTTACAACTACTTCGCTTTGTAGAGCCATTTCCTCTAAAAAAATGGGGCTGGAATAGTGCAAATACTTCTCAGGTTATGATTGAAGCTGAAAGGAGAGTATATGCGGATAGATCCAAATGGATGGGTGACACTGACTTTACTAAAGTACCAATGGATGAATTAATAAGTAGAGAATATTTAAAAAAACGTTGGTCAGATTTTGATGAAAATAAAGCTAGTAATAGCAAAGATATTTCTGGTGGTGATATTGCTGGATATGAGTCAGATGAAACCACCCATTACTCTGTGGTGGATAAAGATGGAAACGCAGTTTCCATCACAACTACCTTAAACGGGGCTTTTGGAAGTAAAGTAGTTGTAAAAGGAGGTGGTTTTTTAATGAATAACGAAATGGACGATTTCAGCATAAAAGCTGGAGTACCAAATATGTTTGGATTAACAGGATCTAAAGCCAACGAAATAGTTCCACAAAAAAGAATGTTAAGTTCAATGACCCCCACTATTGTTGAAAAAGATGGAAAATTTTTAATGGCGGTGGGCACCCCTGGTGGAAGTACAATTATTACATCTGTTTACCAAACCATTTTAAATGTAATTGAACATGGAATGAACATGCAGCAAGCAGTAAATGCTTTAAAGTTTCATCATCAATGGTTGCCTGACAGAACTGTGTACGAAATCAATGCCTTTACTGATAAAACTATAGAAACCCTTCAAAACAAAGGTTACATCATTGATGCACAAAAAGGAACATTAGGTAGAATGGATTGTATTCTTAGAAAAGCAGATGGTAGTTTAGAAGGGGCTTCTGACCCGAGGGGAGATAATACAAGTATTGGATATTAACATTTGATTCAGGATAATTTCCAAACTTAAACATAAAATCAACCTTCCAATTATAAAAAGAATCATAAAATAAAAGCCCGAATAAATTCGGGCTTTTAAGCTATTTGGTTTCTTCTAAATTTGGCTCAGTTTCAACTTGTTCTTCTGCGATTTCAACTTCGTCTTTTTTGTCTAAAAACTCTTGATAAACAGTTGGCTTTTCGAAGGGTCTTTCGCCAATTAATTCTACCAAATCATGTTGATAAATAATTTCTCTTTTTAACAACTCCGATGCTAATAAATCTAATTTGTCTCGTTTATCTGTTAACAAATCAATAGTTCTGGAATAAGCTAAATCAATAAGTTTTTTAACTTCTTCGTCAATTGTTTGAGCAGTTTGTTCTGAATATGGTTTTGTAAAAGAATAGTCCCCTTGGTTTTTAGAATCATAAAATGAAACATTTCCTAGTTTCTCATTCATTCCATAAATGGTAACCATACTATAGGCCATTTTAGTAATTTTTTCAAGGTCGCTTAAGGCTCCAGTTGAAATTTTTTCAAAAACAACTTGTTCGGCTGCTCTGCCACCTAAAGCCATACACATCTCATCAAACAACTGTTCGGTTCTATACAAATATTGTTCTTTAGGCAAATATTGCGCATATCCTAAAGCGGCAATTCCTCGAGGCACAATACTTACCTTAACTAAAGGGTTAGCGTGCTCTAAAAACCATCCGGTTATGGCATGACCTGCCTCGTGAAAAGCTACTATCTCTTTTTCTTCTGGAGAAATTAATTTATTTCTTTTTTCCAAGCCTCCAATTTCTCTATCAATTGCATCTTGAAAGTCTTTCATTTCAACTTCTTTTTTGCCTCTTCTAGCAGCTAATAGGGCTGCCTCATTACAAACATTTGCTATTTCTGCTCCTGCAAAACCTGGGGTTTGTGCGGATAACTTCTTTGGATCAACGGTTGAAGCAAACTTTATTGGCTTTAAATGAACTTTAAAAATTGCCTCACGGCCATTCATATCAGGCACATCTACACTTATTTGTCTATCAAACCTTCCCGGTCTTAATAAGGCTGAATCAAGCACATCTGGGCGATTGGTTGCTGCCAAAATAATTATTCCAGAATCTGAACCAAACCCATCCATTTCAACCAAAAGAGAATTTAATGTATTTTCTCTTTCGTCATTACCACCCGGCATTGAACCTTTTCCTCTTGATCTACCTACAGCATCTATCTCATCTATAAATATGATACAAGGTGCTTTCTCTTTTGCTTGTTTAAACAAATCTCTTACCCTAGCAGCACCAACTCCAACAAACATTTCCACGAAATCAGAACCTGATAGAGAGAAAAATGGAACACTTGCTTCACCCGCTACTGCTTTAGCCATTAACGTTTTACCAGTTCCTGGAGGGCCAACTAACAATGCACCCTTTGGAATCTTAGCCCCTAGCTCGGTATATTTTCCTGGTGTTTTTAAAAACTCAACTATTTCTGTTAACTCTTCCTTTGCTTCGTCTAAACCCGCTACATCTTGAAAAGTAATTTTTACTTTATTATCAGCATCAAACAAAGCTGCTTTTGATTTTCCGATGTTAAACAATGCTCCTCCAGGACCTCCTCCTCCAGACATCCTTGTCATTAAAAAATACATTAATCCAAAGAAAAATAATAGAGGAAGCCATTGCCATATCATATTAAAATAATCGTTCCTTGTCACAGGTTCAGGATAAAGCCTAGACTTGGTATCTTCTGAAATAGGAGCATTTTTTAAAAACGTTTTAAACTCGTCCATAAACGCATTTTCAGAAACGATGGAAACTTTTAGATGTGGCCCATTTTGAGTAAACCTATTTTTACCTAATAGTTTCTTATAATCAGGTTTTTGAAGTGCAGAGGTAGTAAGACTTACTTCTACAGAACTAGTACCTTGAACTACAAATACTTTTTCAATATCATTAGACAAAACCATTTTTTCTAATGCCTTGTATTGTATTGAATTTAAATTATTTGAGCTATTAAAAAATATTAAACCCATTATTGCCATAATTAGTGCGGCTACAACCCACCCTTGTATTCCTCCTGGGCCGGGGCTTAGCTTTTTCTTTGGCTTGTTTGGAACGCTGTTGTTACTTTCAGACATCAATTTTTTTTTTAAATTTAACTATTAACTCAATGGAACCTTAGAAGGTTCAAGTGTATCCCCGTAATACGTAAAATCACAATCACCCCAAAGTGATTCGATATCATAAAACTCTCTACGATCTTTTCTAAAAATGTGTACCACTACGTCCACATAATCTAATAAAATCCATTCCCTGTTTTGAATACCTTCTTTATGCCATGGGTTTTCGTTTGCCCCTTTAGAAACTTCAAAATCTACAGAATTGGATATTGCATCAATTTGGGTGTCAGAACTACCAGAGCAGATAAGAAAAAAATCAGTAATCGCATTTGGAATTTTCCTAAGATCCATCCTCACTATATCATATCCTTTTTTTTCTTGCATTCCGTGGATTATTAGCTCACAGAGCTTCTCGCTTGAAAATTGTTTATTTTTCTTCATTAAAAATTTCTAAATGTTTAAATTTGCGAGAGGTTGAGAAAACAAAGTACCATCCAACATCACAAATTTACTATAAAACGCTAAATTAAAATATTTTGGTCAAAATTCAGCCCAAAACTTTATTTGTCGGCAAAAAACTTATTTATCTGCCATCTTGTCATTCTACCAACGACATAGCTTCCGAAATAATTCAAAAAGGAAAAATAATTAATGGTACTGTCATTGTTACTGCTTATCAAACTAAAGGAAAAGGTCAAAGAGGCAACTTATGGGAAAGTGAACCAAACGATAACTTATTAACGAGCATAATCGTTGATTCTTCCTTCTTAGATTTAAACAAACAATTTTATTTAAGCATAATATCTGCCTTAGCTATTCATTCGACTTTGAAAAAATTAAATCTAGGGAACATTAAGATTAAATGGCCAAATGACATCTATATTAATGAGAAGAAAGTTAGTGGTATTTTAATAGAGTCTACAGTAAATGGAAACAAACTAAATTTTTCAACAATTGGCATAGGAATAAATGTAAACCAAAAAATATTTTCTAATAAAAGAGCCACATCAATTCTAAATGAAAATTTAAACTGTAAACTTACTATTGCAACTATTTTGGAAAATTTATGTGAGAATTTTGAAAACAATTACTTAGAATTAAAAAATAAAAACTTTGAAAAAATAAACTCCGAATATTTAAACAACTTGCTTTGGATAAACGAAGAGAAAAGTTTTAGAGACAAAGAAGGATTTTTTTTGGGAAAAATACGCGGAACTCTGCCTAATGGCCAATTAATAATATGGGCTAAAAATAAAGAAAAGTATTACGATATC
>DAIQBE010000055.1:0-10921 GCA_036781325.1 Leadbetterella sp.
TATAACTAGATTAAAATTTTTTATAAAATCCACAAAACCGATACAAATAATTTGGCTTGAAGATCACTTTTTGGGATTAGAAAATACCATAGAACAAGCAGAAGAAAAAGAAAAAGAAATAATTGAATCACATGATTTTGTTTCTGCTAATTTCTGGAATTCAATCAAAATTGTTGCTAACTCTCCTTTTTTTTGTCTAGTTCCAAGTGAATTATTTAATGAAAATTTAGCTCCTAATTATATGTATATCGCTTTTCCAAAAATAAAAAAAGAAAACTTCACGATTCAAAGTAAACCCATTACTAATTTAGATGCACAATTAGTTTTTGCATATCCAACAGCATATTTAGACCTATTTGCCGAAATTTATCAAGAAAAAGAATTGAAAATTAGCTATTCTGTTCTTGAAATAGTAAATCATTATAATGGAAAACTCGAAGCAAAAAATAGGAATATCATAGTATTTGAAGATAAATTTTTAGTTTTAATATATAAATCAAAATTATCAAAAAAAATAAGAATAGAAATTCTTCCAAACCAATCAAAATTTTTTGAAAATTTTTTGAAATTATATTTAAAAGATGGCCAAATTAAAACAGTTGTTTATGGAGAAATTACCATATTCTCGAAATGGTACGAAATTCTAAAAAAGCAAGGAAAGGCGATTGAAATTGGGAGTAAAAATACCGAAATAAATTTGACACAGTTTTTTTCAGAAACTCCTGATCACCGGTATTGGAGTCTATTTTTATACTAATTTTTCTTATTTTTTTTTGAATACTTAAAATTGAAACCAAATTGAACTTTTAAATTGTAATCAAAATATTCCAATGCCCTTTGAACCTGCTTTCCCTTAATGGCAATGAAATAGGGCTTTTTGCCTTTTTTATTTACTAATTTGGTGTCGATTTTATATATTGTCCCTTCTGGAAAAGTGGCAATGTACTTGCTAGCAATACTTACTTTTAGGTCTTCAGGTACTTGCTGGCCATTAATAGTTTTTAGCTTCATTTTTTCTGATTTTACATCGTACAAAGCTTCTGCAAAAACATCTAAAAAATGTTTTTTATTAAACTCTGGAACTTCGTCAATCAATGACAACTGCATATTTTTTTAACTTTTAATGATTCAATTGCAAAATAAATTGATTTTCTTCAAAATAAAATAGCTTGTAGCATTTTTTTTTGTAATTTTGCGGAACTTTTCTGAAACATATAGACGCGAAATGGCTGAAGTTAAAATTTTTTCTGGTTTAAATTCTAGATATCTAGCAAGCAAAGTTGCTTATTTTTATGGTAAAGAGCTGGGGAAGGTTTCTATTCAGAGATTTGCGGATAGTGAGATTTCTGTAAATTTTGATGAATCAGTAAGAGGTTGTGATGTTTTTTTAATTCAAAGCACGTTCCCAACTTCTGACAATTTAATGGAATTACTTTTAATGATAGATGCAGCTAGAAGAGCTTCTGCTCATTATGTAGTTGCGGTTATTCCTTATTATGGGTATGCTCGTCAGGACAGAAAAGATAGGCCAAGAGTAGCAGTTGGGGCTAAATTAGTAGCAAATATGTTAGTTGCAGCTGGTGCGGATAGAATAATGACCATGGATTTACATGCTGGTCAAATTCAGGGTTTTTTTGATATTCCGGTTGATCACCTAGAGGGTACTTCAGTTTTTGTACCTTACTTGAAAACTAAAAATATAGAAAACCTTATATTTGCATCTCCAGATGTAGGAGGAGTTTCAAGGGTACGAAAATTCGCTAGTTACTTTGAAGCAGATATTGTAATCTGCGATAAACAAAGAAAAAAAGCCAACGAAATTTCAGGAATGCAACTTATTGGAGATGTAAAAGATGCAAACGTGGTGTTAGTTGACGATATGATTGATACTGGTGGCACAATTTGTAAAGCGGCAGAAATAATTATGGAAAAGGGAGCTAAATCTGTTAGAGCGATTTGTACTCATGCAGTTTTATCTCACAAAGCACACGAAAACATCAATAATTCAGTTTTTGAAGAAGTCATAGTTTCGGATACCATTCCATTGAGACAAGAAAATTCAAAAATTAAGGTTATTTCAGTGGCTGAATTGTTTGCAAAAGCAATTGGCCGAATCAGAGACAATGGATCTATTAGTACATTATTTATAAATTATCAACATCAAATTACATTTTAATTATGAAAGTAACTGAGATTGTAGGGTATAAAAGAGCGAATCTCGGTCGTCAGTCTGCTCAAGAACTTCGTGCCTCTGGTATGGTTCCTGGTATTCTGTATGGCGGAGAAGAACAAGTTTCATTTTATGCACCCGCTTATTTGTTCAGACCGTTAATTTTTACATCTGACGCATTCGAAATTTTATTGAACATCGAAGGAAAAGAATACAGAGCTATTCTCCAAGATAATCAATTCCATCCGGTTAACGATACTTTAATACACGTTGACTTATTAGAAATTACTCCTTCTAAAATTATTACCACCTCAATTCCAATTAAACTTACTGGAATTGCGATTGGTGCAAAACAAGGTGGTAAATTAGCCCAAACATTGAGAAAATTAAGAGTTAAAGGACCTGCCTCTGCTATTCCTGAATTTGTAAATCTTGATATAACTAATTTAGGACTAGGAAAAGCTATAAAAGTGAATGCAATTAAAATTGAAGGCATTACTATTTTGGACTCAGAAGCAAATCCAGTGGCGAGTGTTACCATTCCAAGAGCACTTAGAGGCACACTTACTGCAGCCAAATAATCGAATTTTAGTTTTATCTAAAAGACAAAGAAGCTCTGATTTCGGAGCTTCTTTTTTTATTTAAACTTTTTAACTAATTCTTGTGCTAATTTAGGTAAACTTAAAGAAGCAGGTTCTTCTATAAATTTTAAATTAGTATTATTAATATTAAGATCTGTTTTAGCAGGATTTACAACAAAAATAGGGACATTTTTTGGAACATAGCTTACCAACCCAGCAGCGGGATAGACTTGAAGACTAGTTCCAACTACGATAAAAAGTTCTGCTTTGGAGCAAATATCAGCTGCTTTATCAATTAAAGGTACTTGCTCTCCAAACCAAACAATATGTGGCCTTAACTGAGCTTTATCTTCTGCCTTGTCCCCTAATTTTATAGCTCCGCCCCCTATTTCGTATATTAAATTCTCATTTTGTTCACTTCTTACTTTTGAAAGTTCTCCGTGTAAATGTAAAACATTTTCGGAACCTGCTCTTTCATGCAAATTATCAACATTTTGAGTAATAATATCAACCTCAAAATACTTTTGAAGATTACTTAACGCATTATGCCCGGCATTCGGAAATGCCGATGCAGCTTGAGCCCTTCTTTTATTATAAAATTCTAATACTAATTCAGGATCTTTTTTCCAACCTTCTGGCGTAGCAACGTCTTCAATAGCAAACGATTCCCAAAGCCCTCCCATATCTCTAAAGGTTTTTAAACCACTTTCTGCACTTATTCCAGCACCAGAAAGCACAACAATTCTTTTCATTTGAAGGAAATTATCTTTAAAACTAATTAATAATCACAAAAAAAGCACCAATTTATGGTGCTTTTTGAAAAATGAGTTCATAAGATTTTTAAGCTTCGCCTAACTTTAAACAATCCTCAAGAGTAAGCTCCTCTGGAATTGTACCTTTCGGAATTTTTACATTTCTTTTTCCCATTTGAATGTAGGGTCCATATCTGCCATTCAAAACCTTTACTTTATCGTTTTCAGGATATTCCCTAATAATTTTATTAGCAGCAGCTTGCTTTGCTTCAATTATCATTTGTGCTACTTTTGCATTGTCAATTGTTAGTGGGTCTTCCGTTTTTGGTATATTATAATATGTTGTACCATGTTTAATATAAGGACCAAATCTACCTTTATTTATCACCACAGGTAATCCTTCAAACTCTGCCATTTCTCTAGGCAGCTCCCCTTCTACTCCCGCTTTTTTGGTTTCAATAATTTCAATTGCTCGCTCTTTGGTAATTAACAATGGATCCTCCCCTTTTTCTAAATTCGTATATTTCCCATTATACAAAATATATGGGCCATACCTTCCTTCGTTTACCACAATTGGACTCCCTTCATGAAGACCTAACTCCAAAGGTAATTTTGGGCCTTTTAAAATAGACAAAGCCTCATCAAAATTCATGTTAGAAATCAATGTCCCCTTTTTTATAGAAACAAAAGTAGGCTTATCGTCATCTGTTGCCTCTCCTATTTGAAGATAAGGTCCAAACTTTCCAATTTTCGCAAAAACTTTTTTTCCTGTTTCAGGATCAACTCCTAATTCATATGAGTTGGCAGCTTTGGCTCCTTCAGAACCCGTTGCTTCTAAAATCTTTACGTTAAAATCATCATAGAAGTTTTTTATCATTGTCTGCCAAGGCACCTTTCCTTCTGCTACATCGTCAAATTCACTTTCAACCTTTGCAGTAAATTTATAATTTAGCACATCCCCAAAATTTTCAACTAAATAATCGTTTACAATTATTCCTAGGTTTGTTGGAAAAAGCTTTGCCTTCTCAGAACCAAAGGTCTCTGAACCAACAGTATGCGTAAGCTGTCCATTTTTTAGAAGATATTCTTTAAAATTTCTTTTTTGACCCTCTCTATCTTCTTTAACAACATATTCTCTTTTTATAACGGTAGAAATGGTTGGTGCATACGTAGATGGCCTTCCAATCCCTAGTTCTTCTAATTTTTTTACTAGACTAGCTTCTGTATATCTCGCTGGCGGTCGAGAAAAACGTTCAGTGGCTTTCATTTCTGTTAAATTTAAAAGCTGTCCCTTTATTAATGGAGGAAGCATGTCCTTGTTATCCTCGTCTTCGTCGTCAGTTGATTCTAAATAGACCTTTAAAAAACCTTCAAATTTTATTACTTCACCTGTAGCTGTCAATTCCTCTGGCCTAGTTGATATTCCTATTTTTGCAATTGTTCTTTCAATAATAGCATCAGCCATTTGAGAAGCTATAGAACGCTTCCAAATGAGTTCATACAACCTTTTTTCATTTCTTTCTCCATCTACCACCTTTGTAGAAAAATCTGTCGGTCTAATAGCCTCATGTGCCTCTTGAGCCGCTTTGTCTTTGGTTTTAAACACTCTAGGCTTAGAAAAATTCTCTCCATAGGCATTTATTATTTGACTTTTTGCATTTTCAATTGCTTCTTGAGACAAACTGATTGAATCAGTTCTCATGTAGGTAATTTTTCCAGATTCATAAAGTCTCTGAGCCAAAGTCATGGTTTGTAAAACCGAAAAACCTAATTTTCTGCCTGCTTCTTGTTGTAGTGTAGAAGTTGTAAAAGGAGCAGAAGGACTTTTAGAGCTGGGTTTAACTTCTAAACTATTAATAGTATATAGTGCTTCTTTACAATCTTCTAGAAATTTTTGTGCATCATTTTCTAATTCAAAATTTTTGGAAAGTTCTGCAGTCAGAATTTTATTATTATCAACTAGGAAATTGGCTACAACTTTAAAGCTCGATTTTGAATCAAATTGTTCAATTTCTCTTTCTCTTTCCACTACAATTCTAACAGTGACAGACTGAACCCTACCAGCGGATAAATTTTTCCTATCGGCACCTGCTCGAATTTTTTTCCATAAAACTGGAGAAAGTTGAAAACCTACTAATCTATCTAATATCCTTCTAGCTTGCTGAGCGTTTACTAAATCGAAATCAATTACACGAGGACTTAAAATTGCCTTATTGATGGCATTTTTAGTAATTTCTCTAAAAACAATTCTTTTTGTTTGATTATCTAAACCCAAAGCCTCCTTTAAATGCCAAGAAATAGCTTCCCCTTCGCGGTCATCATCAGTTGCCAACCAAACCTCTTTATCTTTTGCTAACTTCTTTAGTTCATTTACTACTTTAACTTTATCAGCTGATACCTGATAAGTTGGTTCAAATTCATTTTCGACGTTAACACCAAGCTCTTTATCAGGCAAATCACGGATATGACCATAGCTGGATTTTACGATAAAATCGGAACCCAAATAGCCTTCAATGGTCTTTGCTTTAGCTGGGGATTCTACAATAACTAGATTTTTTGACATAAGAAATTTGAATGGAACAGTTTTCAATTCTAGAGCAAAGTAAGTACATTAAACCTACAAACTGAAAATTTTTTTTACAAAAGCATTTTAATTAAAAAATATTTAAATCAAAATTTCTTAAAAAGTAAGCGATAATTAAAGCTATTTTCTTGAAATATTACTATTTCGTATTTTTAAAATTTCTTTAAATCAACAAAAATTTGGGCTAATTTTTAAAAAATTTCTTTCTAATGGAAATTTAATTTATATTTTTAATCCAATATTCTATTTCATAAGATATTATCTTTCAATATTTTAATGAAAAAAAAATGCCTAATTCTTCTAAAAATCAATTAAACTGAAAAAATCCTAATTTTTTTTAAAAATCAATTCGTAATTTTGGAGGACTTAAGCATATTTGTAAACCATATTAAAGAAGCTGATGAAAGTATTTGATTTAGACATGATTAAGGCAGTATATTCTCGAATGCCCGAAAGAGTAGAAGCAGCAAAGAAGTTATTGGGACGCCCTCTGACTTTAGCTGAAAAAATATTATATAACCACCTATGGGATGCAATACCTGGAAAACCATTGGAACGTGGTACTGATTATGTAGATTTTGCACCAGATAGAGTTGCAATGCAAGATGCCACCGCTCAAATGGCACTTTTACAATTTATGCAAGCTCAAAGAGAGAAAGTGGCTGTTCCTTCTACTGTACATTGCGACCACTTAATTCAAGCAAAAGTTGGTGCGGTAGAAGATTTAAAAATTGCGAACGAATCAAATAAAGAAGTTTATGATTTCTTATCTTCGGTTTCAAACAAATATGGAATTGGTTTTTGGAAGCCAGGTGCTGGTATAATTCACCAAGTGGTTTTAGAAAATTATGCGTTTCCAGGTGGAATGATGATAGGAACTGACTCTCATACTCCAAATGCAGGGGGATTAGGCATGATTGCTATTGGTGTAGGTGGTGCTGATGCCTGTGATGTTATGGCTGGTTTAGCTTGGGAATTAAAAATGCCTAAGTTGATTGGGGTAAAATTAACTGGATCACTTAAAGGATGGGCTTCTGCTAAAGATATTATTTTAGAAGTTGCTGGTATTCTTACTGTAAAGGGAGGCACTGGTGCAATTGTAGAATATTTTGGAACTGGGGCCGATAAACTTTCTGCAACAGGTAAAGGAACAATTTGTAATATGGGAGCAGAAATTGGAGCTACAACATCAGTTTTTGGTTTTGATAAGAAAATTGCTAAATATTTAACAGCTACAGGAAGAAGAAACGTAGCTATTGCAGCCGGTAAAATCAAAGAATATTTAAGACCTGATCAAGATTGTATTGACAATCCATCAAAATATTATGATCAAGTTATTGAAATAAACCTTTCTAAATTGGAACCTAGAATTAATGGTCCATTTACTCCGGATTTAGCTTGGCCATTATCTAAATTTGCTGCCGCAGTTAGAAAGAACAATTGGCCATCCAAATTAGAAGTAGGCCTAATAGGCTCTTGTACTAATTCTTCTTATGAAGATTTAACTAGGGCGGCTTCAATTGCTGCTCAAGCAGGTTCAAAATTTTTAAAAGCAAAATCTGAATTTACTATAACACCTGGATCAGAGCTTGTTAGATACACTGCGGAAAGAGATGGTCTTTTAAAAACTTTTGACAAAATTGGTGGTGTAGTTTTAGCTAACGCTTGTGGACCTTGCATTGGACAGTGGGCAAGACATGGAGCTGAGAAAGCCGAGAAGAATTCAATTATTACTTCTTTTAATAGAAACTTTGCTAAAAGAGCAGATGGTAATCCAAATACACATGCATTTGTAGCTTCACCTGAAGTAGTAACAGCATTAGCCATTGCTGGAGACTTGACATTTAACCCTGCCAAAGATAGTTTAACCAATGAAAGAGGAGAACAAGTTAAATTGGATCCGCCTTTGGGTATCGAATTACCTCCTTTAGGTTTCGATGTTTTAGATGCAGGCTATCAGAAACCAGCAAGAAGTGGAAAAAATGTAAAAGTAAAAGTTAGTTTAAAATCTGACAGATTGCAATTACTTGCACCGTTTGCAAAATGGGAAGGCACTGATCTAAAAGGGTTAAAACTATTGATAAAAGCTAAGGGAAAATGTACCACAGATCATATTTCAATGGCTGGACCATGGTTAAAATTTAGAGGACATTTAGATAATATTTCCAATAATCTCTTGATTGGAGCTGTAAATGCCTTTGGTGAGGCTACTAATAAAGTCAAAAACCAAATAGATGGAAGTTTTGGCGAAGTACCGGCAACGCAAAGAAAGTATAAAGCAGCCGGAATCGGTACCATAGTTGTGGGTGATGAAAACTATGGCGAGGGCTCTTCGAGAGAACACGCAGCCATGGAGCCACGCCATTTGGGTGTTAGGGCAATTTTAGTAAAGTCCTTTGCTAGAATTCATGAAACTAACTTAAAAAAACAAGGTATGTTAGGATTAACTTTCGCAAATCCTTCCGATTATGACAAAATAATGGAAGATGATACCTTTGATATTTTAGGATTAACCAGTTTTACTCCTGGAAAACCTTTAACCATTGTAGCCAATCATTCCAATGGTTCTAAAGACGAAATAGTAGTAAATCATACGTATAATGAAGCTCAAATTGGGTGGTTCAAAGCCGGAGCCGCGTTAAATATCATTGCAGAGCAGGCTGGAAAGTGATATTTCAGCTTTTATTAATGAAAAATCCCTAGCTAATTATGGCTGGGGATTTTTTTTGATTGAATGAATTTAGAAAGGTTTTCTTGCTAAAATTCAGTGATGGCTTTATGATCAAATAAATGTAAGTAGATAAGTCTTTCAAAAAACCTATACTAAAAATAGTGTCACACAAAACCTCCATTATAAATTCTTTAGAGGTATCAACGGGTACTTCAGAAAAGAAAAAGTCTTTGACGTTTTCAGTTATAATTAGTTCTCAGCTGGCTTGGATGGCTGAGTAATATGCAGACCATCTTCATTATCATTTACTTCTTTGCTATTGTTTACTAAAAAATCCTCTTTTTGACCAGTATTTGTAATTTGAATTTGGTCAGCTAATATTTTTTTTTTCTTAATTGTTCTTTTGACACCACATTTTTTCTGTAAAATAATTAGCAATAGCCAATCAAATAGTGAAGTAAACAATTGATAGTTTGAATAATATGGAGATAAACTCATTATTCGAGCGGAATATTTAAAAGTAGACATTTCATTATTTAAAATAGAAACCAAAACGCTAGCACCTTGTAATACTTTCATTTTCTACGCTCGTATTACTCTTTTTCAAAGACTTTCAATATTTTTAAGGGTTAATATAGGTGGCTTGTTCTTCGGCTACCATTTGTATAAAATCAGACATTTGATTAAACCTCAAAGTAATTATCGTATCCATTTCCTAAATTATCCTTGCACTTGAAAAAATATATTTCTTTAGGAAATATTTCCAACTATTTAAGGCTTTTTTTAAAGTACCAATCCCTTGAAATTTGCTTTATTCAATTTTATTCCTATCCTTTAGAAAACTGAACCTATTTGTGATTTAACCAGATCGCGGATAAACCTTTGAAGTCGAATTCAAGCCTTACTTCTCTTTTGGAAATGGAATGAAAATGAATAAAATGCCTGTATTTAATTTATAATAGCTTTTTTAAATTTCTAAGTCATTCGACACAAAGTGTAAGGAATTATGTTAAAAATGATTTACACTATCTTTTTAGATTTGAAAAGAATTAAGCTAAAGTTTTAAAAATAAACCAGAATCAAATTAAGTATAACACTTTAATAGTAACTTTTACCTTTTAGTAAATATTTAAGAATCATATTTACAAGACGATAGCTTTTGGTTATAAGATTCTAAACTATTTAGTTCTAATTATTATAAATAAACTGCTCCGACTACAGTTCTGTAAGAAATAGTTATAGTAAAGAAAGGTAGTAGTATTTAAAGAAAAAATTTAAATTTGTCTTAACACAATCTATTTAGTATCAAAAAATGAGTAAAAGAGTCATAGCTTTTTCCTTACTTTTGTTAATAATAAACAAGACATTTGCTCAGTCAAACGCTTTCAAAATAACAGGAAAGATTTTAAATGAGAACAATACGCCACTTGAATTTGTGAGTGTTTATCTTAATTCTACTTCCATTTTTACTCATACAGATTCTCTTGGGAGATTTATACTTTGGGTTCCCAATTCAAAAGTCGATTTTGAACTTGTCGTTTCATTGGTTGGCTTTAAAACTCAAAAGCAGAAATTCACAAAGTTCAATATTCCGAAATTTTTAAGTATTAAACTCATTGAAAATCAACTTGAAGCAGTAGTTATTAAAGCCAAGCAAGATAGATATTGGTGGAAAAAATATCAAATCTTCAGAAAAGGTCTTTTGGGGGAAAATCAATTTAGTAAAGAATGTTCTATAGAAAATAGGGATTTTATTCATTTGAAAATGGACTCCACAAACAAAATTGTTCTTGCACATTCAAGCGAAACTTTTCTAGTTCTTAATCGTGCATTAGGATATAAAATACACATTGATTTGT
This sequence comes from Leadbetterella sp., assembly GCA_036781325.1. Taxonomy (GTDB): domain Bacteria; phylum Bacteroidota; class Bacteroidia; order Cytophagales; family Spirosomataceae; genus Leadbetterella. Next base: position 10,618 of record DAIQBE010000055.1, read on the forward strand.
TTGAGTTTAACTCAGATGGTGTAAAAACTGCCTATTCAGCTCTTAAATATTTTGAAAATGACTTATCAACTAATGAGAAAACCAGAGAGACTCAGCTAAAAAATAGACACAAAGCTTTTTCTTCCACTTCCAATTCATTTCTTAATAGCTTGGCGAATGGAAGAATGGCTCGCGATAATTATGAAGTTTTTAAAGTTAAAAGTATGGTAGATATTTATTTAGGAAAAACCACAGTAGAAAAGGAATTGCAAGAACGTCGTCTAATTAAAGCTAGTGATTCTACTATTTATAGATATGATTCCTT
>DAIQBE010000056.1:0-10770 GCA_036781325.1 Leadbetterella sp.
GAAATTAAAATTTCATTCGCTTTGGTTTTATTTTTATTCAGCAAAAACAAACTTATAGATACCACCAGCAACAAACCAAGAACGCTTCCTAAAATAGCGGAAATTTGCTTACTTTTTAACTCTTTTTTTGCAAACTCAAATTCCTTTTGAAGTATTTCTTGTTTAAAAGTCAAACTTTTAATTTGATTTTGATTATCCAGCTTAAATAAGCTATCATTTGCTAATATGGCAGTTTTGTAATATTCATTCGAAATTTTAGGATTAGTATTTTCGAATATACTAGCTAATAACCGAGATGAAAGACTCAAAAACAATAAATTGTTAGATTCTTTTGAAAGTAAATTAGATTTCTTAGCATAAAATATACAAGAATCTAGTCTATCTGTTGCATCAAAAACCTTAGCCATTTCATAATAGGTGTTGGCAAGGAATCTTTTACTAAGTGTTTTCTCAGAATAGTAAATACTCTTATGATAATTTAGTAAAGCTAGATCATACTTTTTTTGCCTCTTATAATTATTGCCAATATTTTGTAAAATAATATTAATTTCATTGCTGTTAATCTTTACAGCTATTTCATATGCTTTCTGTCTATAGTATTGAGCTGAATCTTCTTTTTTTAATTCATTAAATTGAGTTCCTATATTTAAATAAGATAATTGAAGCAATTCTTGATTTTTAATTCTTAGGGCAATTTTTTCAGTTTTTTTATAGCATTCAATGGCCTTGTCTGGGTATTTTTGATCTCCATAAATTACACCTAAATTAATATTTGCTTTTGCAATACCTTCTAAATCTTTAATTCTAGTAGATATATTAATTGCATTGAAAAGCGTTTTTAAAGCCTCATCGTTATTGCCAAAAAAACCTTGCAAAGCTCCAATTCGGTTTAAACACCTCGACTCTCCTTTTGGAAAATCAATTTTTTCAGCAAGTTCTAATCCTTCTTTGGCATATTTCATTGCTTGCTGAGGGTTAGAGTTCATAATTTTTTTCGCAATCTGCTCTAATAACAAAACCCTACTAGTGTCCGACATTTTTTTTGGAAGAAGTTGAATAAGGCTGTCTGCAGGACTACTTTTTTGAGCAATGCTGGGAAAGAAAATAGCAGTGTGAAAAAAAATAATTAATTTAAAAAAAAATTTCATAGCGTGCCAAATAAATAAAAGCAAAACAAATATAATTAATTTTTTAAAAAAACAAAGAATTCTCCAAACAGATGTTAAACCTCTTAAGGATATAATTCTTTATGCTATAAAATAAAAAGACAAAGAAAAAATATTCGAATGCTAGCCTTTAGTTTTTAGACAAAAAAAGCCCACAATAAATTGTGAGCTTTAATTTCAATATTAATAGTTTTCAAAAAAAACTACAACATTTTAGATCTATTATCAATTATTTTAGCATTTTCTCTAATGATTTGTTCCCCAATGTAACCTGTCCTGCCTAAACCAATTCTTTGAGCAATTTGATCTTTAAAAGTTTTATAATCTGCAATAACTGGTGGAGCAATTTTGTTACTTGTTTCAATTACAAATACTCCTGTTTCACCTGCAAATGGCTTTGTACGTTTCCCTACTTTTTGTCCAAACAATTTACCTAAAGCTATTGCATCAAAACCAGCACTGTTAAGCATACCGCTAAAAAAGTTTATATCAATAACTTCTTCAACTAAAGCTCCCGCACCATATTTCTTAGAAACTGACATCAAATCACCTTGAGCATTTCCTAATTTAGCTAATATTTTTTCTGACTTTTTTTCGTTTCTAACTTTTACTAAAATTTGCTCTTTAAAGTCCATAGCTGTTGGATCTTCTTTATCTGAAGCAGATTTTAAAGCGGCTACAATATAATTTTCTCCTAAAACAAAAACTCTATCCGCTATTTTACCAACTTCAGAGTCTTTTCCATACGACCAAAGAACCAGTTCTCTAGCATTTTGAATAGTATTTACGTTTGTAGCTTGAGGAGTAATATTTTCAGCATTTAACAGTATTAAAGAATTGTCTTTTTTAACAGCAGCTTCCAAATCAGCAAGACTTTTTGAATTTGCCCTTAGATTATCGGCTTTTTGATACACCAAGTTAGAAGAAGCTTCTCCCACTTGTAATTCTTTACTAATTGTAGCAAGTTTATATTTTAAATTACTTTTAGCCTCAGTAACTTTCACAATATGGTAACCAAAGTCGGTTACAACTAGATTAGGTAATACACCTACTCCAGAAAACCCGAAAATGGCATTTTCAAAAGGTTTAACCATACTTCCATTATTTTTGAAAACACCCAAATCTCCTCCTTGTTGTGCAGTGCCGTCGGTTCCATACTGCCTTGCCAAAGAGGCAAAGTCTCCTCCAGCTTTTATTTGACTTAATACGCTTAAAGCTGTTGTTCTGGCTTTTAGTTTTGCACTATCCGACATAGTTGAGTCGGACCGTATCAAAATATGACTTGCTCTAACTGTATATAATGAATCAATGGCAGTACCTTCAAATTTGTGTATACTGTAGGTATTACCTTCTTTGAAAGGGCCCACCAAAGCTCCTACAATGGTTGTACCAAGTGCAGCTTTTAATTCAGCACTTATTTCATTTGCAGCTTTTAAATAGGGAGTTCTAATATCAGAGTTAGCGGCCGCATAAGTTTGAGCATCCGGCGCTGATGCTAAGCCTTTTGCTAAATTTCTAATTTCTGAGTTCAAAGCAGCACTATCATCTTTTGTAGGTATTAAAGGGAAGGAAACGTAGGAAATAGAACGACTATCAAAAGGAGTAAATTCTTCTTTATGCTTGCTGTAATAATCTTTTATTTCACTGTCTTCCACTTTAATTGTAGAATCTTGAATAGAATAAAAAGGTACATACAATATTTTTCCGCTTGCTTTTTCAGTTTGAGCTAAATATTCTGCTTTAGCTTCAGCAGTAGTGATAAAAGAAGATTTATTTAAAAGATTGGTGTACTTTTCTCTTAATCTAATTAACTTTAACTCTCTCTTAAAATTATTCCACATGCCTTTTTGTGCTTCTGGCATCGTGTTATTAGTATAAGATCTTATAAATTCTGCATGTTGGGCTTGATTAAAATTTCCTGCCTGGTCAGAAAATTGTTGCTTAACATATGGATGCATATTTTTAGTTCCTTGCACAAGTTCTCTTAATTCCTCTTCAGAAACTGTGATACCTAAATCTTCAAACTCTTGCATATATACATTTTCTACAATCAATTTTTCCCAAACTTGTTCTCTCATTTGAGCAATATCTTGTTCTGTTGCAGCTCTTTGACCTGAAGCTTCAAATTGCTGTTTTTGAACATCTACTAAACTCATAAATTGTTGATAATCTATACCGGTACCATTTATTTCACCAATTTTATTGCCAGATGAACCAAAAAGACTATTGTTTTGATTGGAAAAAATATCTCCTCCTACAATAAACAATAACAACGCTACAGCAATTACTGCAACTGCTATTCCTGACCTTTCTCTAATTTTGTTAACTATTGCCATTTGATTCTAAAAAAACTGATTATCAATTTAATATTTTTTGTGTATTTTTTTTCGAGGTGCAAAAATAGGAATATTCCTATTGATTATCAAAGTTTTCTAAGTATTGATTGCATTTTTTTTTATAAGTTTTACCCTAACTAATAATTTGCTCCTTTTGTTTTGGTTTCCAAACGTATCAAAAACATATCAGAAGTGATAAATAATGTACTCCCGTCTTCACCCCAAGCTAAATTTGAAGTGGCCGAAGGAAGGTCTATTCTTCCTAAAAGTTTTCCATATTTGTTAATTACCATTACACCACCAGGTCCAGAAGAAAAAATATTTCCGTCTTGATCAACTTTTAAACCATCAGGCGCACCTTTTAACCCTTGATTATTCAAATAAGATGCATCAAAAAACAGTTTTCCTTTACCTAAGCTACCATCTGATTTAATCGGATATGCCATAATATAAGCTTTTTCGTCCGATTGTGCTACAAATAATGTCTTTTGATCTACTGACAAGGCAACTCCATTTGGTCTCAATAAATCCTCTACTTCTAAACTTACTTTTCTGTCTTTAGAAATTTTATAAACACCAAAAATGTCTATTTCTCGACTAGGGTCAGAAATAAATTCTGGCAAGCCATACGGTGGATCTGTGAAATAAATATCTCCACTTTTTGCTTCTACAACATCGTTGGGGCTATTGAAACGTTTTCCATTAAACCTATCCGCCAAAGTAAATTTTCCTCCTTTACCATTAATAGGCATGATAGTTACACGTCGGTCTCCGTGTTCACATGCAATCAAGTGACCATCATTGCTGATGGTAAGGCCATTGCTTCCCGGTTCATTACTGTATGGCATTTTGCCAGTATAGCCTGAAGGGTTTAAAAAAACACTTACCTCCTCTCCTTTTTTCCATTTATAAATAGTATTTTTGGGGACATCAGAAAAAAGCAGATAAGAACCCTCTTTAACCCAAACTGGTCCTTCTGACCATTCAAAACCCTCGGCTAAAACTTCGATTTTAGTATTAACATCAATTAAGCTATTAAAAGAAGGGTCTTCAATAATAAATTTTCCAATAGTTTTAGTTTGGGCAATAGAAGAAAATGTAGTGATCATAAAAAAAAATGCAAAATGTAAATGCTTCATTATTAAGATTTGAATAATCAAAGATATATTTAAAATGTAAGATTTCTTATCTACTATTTGTAAATATTTTTTCCTATCTTAAAAAATAACATATACAAAAAGGGTGTAGATTTTGAACTAAAATATCAAAAAAAATGCTCTTCTGGGTTTCCAGAAGAGCATTTTAGAAAATGATTTGATTTATTTTGGAGTTACTACACTATCAATAACATGTACCACACCATTTGAACCTTTCAAGTCTACTGCAACCACAAAAGCAGAAGCACCATTTTCGTCAGTTAGTTTTACTTTTCCACCGTCAAGACTTGCTGTAAGCTTTCCACCGCTAACCATTGTTAAAACGGCTTTGCCGTTTCCACCTTTTATTGCGGCCATAACAGCCTTAGCATCTATGTTTCCACTTACCACATGATAGGTAAGAATCTTTGCTAAAGTAGCTTTGTTCTCCGGTTTTAATAGAGTTGCAACTGTGCCTTCTGGCAATTTTGCAAAGGCGGCATTGGTAGGAGCAAAAACGGTAAAGGGACCTGCACTTTTAAGTGTTGCAACCAAATCAGCGGCTTTTACTGCAGCTACTAAGGTAGTGTGATCAGCCGAACTAATGGCAATATCTACAACATCTTTAGTTTGTGCAAATGAAGCAAATGGAGCAAAAGCTAGACAAATAGCAATAATTAGATTTTTCATTATGATTTTTTTTTGATGAATAATATGGGTAGAACTTAGTGTTCACTAAATTGTTCAACTCATATGAAATTCATTTTATAAAAAAACTAATGAAGTTGCCAATTAAAACAAAATATGTTGTGTAAGAAAAAGTAATTAATTAGCTGTCAACTATTTAGATATTTAAATTAATTTTTTATTCCTTCCGAAAACCTTTTTTAATTTAATTTACCAGACTTTATCATATTTTCATACCATGTAGCCATTTCTCTACCTACAACTTCATGACCGAACTTATTTAAATGATCATCATAAAAAAAATAATTTTTATGATTTAGCTTTTTCGAAAAATCAATAAATTCTACATTTTTTATGTCATTTTTTTCAGCATATTTCTTAAATGCTACAATACAAGTATTAGTAGTTTGAAAGCTACCCAAATACGTAATCAATATTTTCCCTTTATAAATCTTTTGAATTCTAGAAACTATATTATAAAAATCCTTAGCCCCATTTTCATAAACATTCAGTCCTCTATGTGCATTTCTTAATTCTTTAAAATAAAATACTAAATTTTTTACAAAAGAATTAAAATACTTGAAGGGATAATACACTTTGGCCTGCATATTATTTTTTACGTTTTGATCAAAAAACCATTTATCTCTTTTGGGAAGCGAATTATTTGCATTAAAGTACCTATTCTCTTCAAAGTCTTTATCATGAAACTGAATTACAATCAATTTTGTAGAGTCAATATCTAATCTGTTTAACATTAGGTATTCTCTTGCTGTGCCGTAAGAAGAAATCCCTGCATTTAATGTATTGATTTGGGTCTTTTTTTCAAAAACTGAAGCAAAACTTTCTTCTTGATTTACTCCCCATCCCATTGTGAAAGAATCTCCAAGAAAAATTACTTTTGGCTTATTCAAAGATTTTTCATCATCTCTAAGACCCTTCGTGTTAACAAATAGAGGAATGTCAAATTCAAAACTTTCAAATCTGCTTTTACCTGGTTTTAAAGTATAAAAAAGCTCGGAGTCAAATTTGGAAATATTTACCTCAAACTGAATGGTTGGCCTAATATTATTACCAAGTACCTTAAAAGGCACAAATGAATTATTAACTTTTAATTCCTGTGGAAAAAACTTGAAACCTGAAAATAATATAGCGATTAATAAAAGTTCAAAAATCACAAAAAAACCAAAAGTCCAAACTAATTTACACTTTAGCACTCTTGCTAGAAAAAATGATGAACCAAAAATTGAAAAAAAAGAAATAATATGAAAACCGTATGAACTTAAAAAATTATTAAGGTTTGGCCTATGATTAAAATAAATCATATCTGACCTAAAAACTATAAAACTATAAATTAAAATATTAACAAGTAAAAAAACAAAGTTTGTTTGAGACCGTGTCATTAGGAAATGAAATTTTTCAAAAAAAAGTTTGAATTTAATTTACAAATATAGACCTTGTGGACTTAAATTATCAATTTTTTTCTATTTAAAGTTCTTTTTTTTTAAAATTAAAATTCTCCAATTATTGTATCCATTTTATAATCATATTAAACTTTATTAAAATTATTTAGATTCTAATTTTCTGTATCGATGACTATTACTTTCTCCTTTCAAAGCTATTATTTTTGCAAAGTTTTGCCCATTTTTAAAAACCTATTCCAACTATGAAATTTAAAATTATTATTTTCTTCTTTTTAGCAAATATATGTAAAGCTCAAAACGAAATTCCTGAGTTTTTAAACCAAAAATTTAGTTATTATTCAGAACTTTCTGACAAAATATGGAGGTTTGCTGAACCAGGCTATCTTGAAGAAAAAACTTCTGGGGCTTTAATTAGTGAGCTTTCTTCTAATGGATTTAGGGTGAAAAAAGGAGTTGGTGAAATGCAAACAGCTTTTGTCGCTTCATTTGGAAATGGTTATCCAGTTATTGCTATTCTTGCCGAAATGGATGCATTGCCGGGTCTTTCTCAAGAAGCTATTCCTACCAGGAAACCTTTAGCATTAAATGGATATGGGCATGGATGCGGGCATAATCTTTTTGGCGTGGGTGCAGTAGCGGCGGCTGTATCCATAAAAAATTGGATGGAAAAATCAAATATAAAAGGGACAATTCAACTTATAGGCACACCAGCTGAAGAAGGTGCTGGTGGAGGGAAAACCTATTTGGTAAAAGAAGGAGTTTTTAAAGATGTAGATGCGGTATTGCACTGGCACCCTGGAGATAACAACAATGCTAGTCCGAATTCTTCTCTTGCATATAGAGTTACTAATTTTTCTTTCGAAGGCTTAGCTGCACACGCTTCTGCCAGTCCAGAAAAAGGAAGGTCGGCACTAGATGCCGTGGAGGCCATGAATTATATGGTGAATTTAATGCGAGAGCATATTTCTCCTGAAACCCGAATTCATTATGTCATAAAAAATGGTGGACTTACGTCTAATATTGTACCCGATTACGCCATGGTAGAATATACGGTTAGACACCCTTCTGCCAAAGGTTTAGAAGAAACTTGGCAAAGAATCATTAAAGCTGCAGAAGCAGGTGCTTTAGGAACTGAAACCAAAGTAAAATATGAGATTTTGGCTGGACTTTACAATCTGCTTCCAAATGAAACGCTAGCTAAAGAAATGCAAAAAAGTTTAGAGAAAGTAGGAGGGGTTAAATACTCAAAAGAGGAAACAGAATTTGCAGAGAAAATTCAAAAAACAGTTTTTTCTCAAAGTTTTGCGTCCATAACATCTTCTAACGAGGTTAAATCGTATCAATCAGGATTGTCATTTCCTGCATCTACTGATGTTGGAGATGTGAGCTGGGTGGTTCCTACAGCCGGACTTTCAACGGCCACTTGGGTACCGGGTGTACCTGCTCATAGTTGGCAAGCTGTAGCTTGCGGTGGCATGAGTATTGGACACAAGGGCATGTTGAATGCGGCAAAAACCCTTGGACTCACCGCTCAAAATTTGTTTCAAAACACGGAAATCATAGAAACAGCAAAACTGGAACTATATGAACGCCGTGGTTCAAAAGTGTTCAATTATAAATCTTTAGCAGGGGATAGAAAACCGCCATTGGATTATAGGAAGTAATTCAATTTTTGAAATTTTTGCTTTAATCTGTCCTGATTTATCTGAATACTAAACTTTTTTTAAGGATAGCTAAACATTGGGATAGCTCTTCTGTGGTAGAAGAAGCGAAACCTAGCCTTGTGAAGTTTTTAATTTTCCCTTCCAAATCATGGTGAATACCATTGGAAAAATATAGCCCATTTTTTAAAGCAATTTCTGCGGTTTTTTCTATATCAATTTTTTCTGAGAATTTTGTCCATACAGACATCCCTCCCTCTGGAATTTGAAACTGAATGTTGTCTTGAAAAATTTCGGATAGTTTTACGCAAAAGTAATCCCTCCTAATTTTGTATTCTTTTAAGGCTTTGCGTAAGTATTTTTGAATTATGCCCTCATGCAATAATTGAGCAATGGCATTTTCGAGCATACTATCACCTTGGCGGTCAATTATCCTTCTAAAATTCGCCAAATGAGCAATAACATCCTCTGTGGCTACTAAATATCCTACTCTAAAACCCGGAGAAATGCTTTTCGTAAATGACCCAGAATACAAAACCAGTCCCTGCGTGTCGGCACTGGCCAAAGGCATCAGTGGCCTACTTTGATAATGAAAATCATAATCGTAATCATCTTCAAAAATAACAAATTGGTACTTTTGAGCTAATTGCAGTAACTTAATTCTTCGATTAGCTTTTAAAATCACTGTTGTAGGATAATTATGATGTGATGTCACATAAACCAATCGGACTTCTTGCGTTTCACAAATCTCAGCCAAGGCATCCACATCTAGCCCATTTTCATCAATGGGTATGCGAATTATTTCTGCCCCTGCTTGAAGAAAACTAACAGTTGCACTTTGCCAACTCAACTCCCCAATGACCACTTTGTCTTTAGGTTTAATAAATGCCAAATTGGTTAAATAAAGCCCCATGATGGTACCTCTGACGATCAAAAGATTATTTTCTGAAATGCCAAGGCCTCTAGTTTCGTTCAGATATTTGGCTAATTCTTTTCGAAGCCAAAGTGTTCCTTTTGTATCGCCATAACCCAATTTTTGATAGGAATTACCCGTCAAGAGGTTGCTTCGGTAAGCTCTTGCCAAATCTGCCAATGGAGCTAATCGCGGATCTGGAAAACCATCGTCTAAATGAAGTTTATCTGAGGACTTTATTAGTGTCCTTTCCAAAATACTCTTTTGTTCAAATACAAATCCCGCGGTTTTTGATTTTTTACTTTGAATTACTGAATGCAGTTTTTGAGGCGAAATTTCTGGTAAATTTTTTGCGATAAAGGTACCACTCCCGAGTTTGCTTTCGAGCCATCCCTGAGAAGCCAAGTCTTCAAATACTTGGGTAACAGTTTTACGATGCACTCCCAGTACCTCACTCATTTGCCTCGAACTGAGTAATTTTTTACCTGTAGGAAGCTTACCTTCTCTAATTAAAACAATAAGTTGATCTGCTATCTGTTGAAAAATTGGCGTTTTTGCCTTCCTATTTATTTGAATATGAGATTGAAAAGGAAACATAAATTGGACTACTTATTATGTTACTATTGGACGATTTTAACAATCCAATAAAAGTATACTTTTGTTAGCAAATAAAAAAGTAAATGAACATTAAAATAGCCGAAACCGAAGCTGACTTCATAAAGTGTTTTGAGGTGATGCAAGCTCTCCGTCCACATTTAAGTTTGGAGGTTTATCTTTCTTTACTAAAAAGTATGAAAACTGAAAATTACTTTTTGGCTTTTGTAGAAGAAAACGGCAAAGCGGTTTCAGGATGTGGATATAGATACTTAACTACTTTATACGAAGGAAAGTACATTTATATTGACGACCTTTCTACTTTGCCAGAAGCACGAGGAAAAGGATTTGCGGGAGCATTGTTTGATTTTGTGGTAGAAAAAGCAAAATCTGAAGGTCTCTTGGCCGTGCATCTTGATTCGGGACACCACAGGTTTGATGCACATAGATTGTATTTAAATAAAGGGATGAAGATTGTTTATCATCATTTTAGGTTGGAATTGTAAAATATAAATAGGTCAATATTTTATTTCTGATGCAATAATTCTTACAAATTTTTAAATTTAATTCTTTTAACATTCTATAAATGATACATCAAACCCCTCGAACAACCACCAGCAGAATGCCAAAGCGTACACAGTACGACAAAGAAAAGATATATGCTATTCTTGACGAGGCATTGTTCTGCACAATAAGCTATTCTGTTGAAAACCAACCTTTTTCTATTCCAACCGCATTTGTGCGAAAAGGAAATAGGCTGTACATACACGGCTCGGTAGGCAGTCATTTTTTAGGAGGTATAGGATCTGGAAATCCTGTGTGTATTTCTATTATGCTTACCGATGCGCTAGTTGTT
>DAIQBE010000057.1:0-10672 GCA_036781325.1 Leadbetterella sp.
GTTTACATTTCTTTTCTTAACCTTGCCACTGGAATTGCCAATTGTTCTCTATATTTCGCAACAGTCCTTCTAGCAATGTTATATCCTCGTTTTTTTAATAATTTTTCAAGCTTATCATCAGAAAGAGGTGAGTGTTTTGGTTCATTTTCAATCAACTCTTTTAAGATATTTTTCACTTCACGACTTGAAGCATCCTCCCCTGAGTCTGTGGCAATACCTTCAGAGAAGAAGTATTTTAATTGGTAAATTCCAAAATCAGTTTGCACAGATTTACTATTGGCAACCCTTGAAACTGTTGAGATATCCATTTCAATTTTCTCTGCGATATCTTTCAAAATCATTGGCTTAAGTTTATTTTCATCTCCTTCTTCAAAGAATTCGCCTTGATAAATAACTATGGCCTCCATGGTTTTAAGCAGCGTTTGTTGTCTTTGCTTGATAGCATCAATAAACCATTTGGCAGCATCAAGCTTTTGTTTCACAAAACTCACGGTTTCTTTAATGTGCTTATTTTGCTTATCACTTTTATCATAAGTCTCAAGCATTTCTGAAAAAGAGCGACTTACTCTAAGTTGTGGAGCATTTTTTGAGTTTAAAATTATCTCTAATTTTCCATTTTGTGAAGTAACAATAAAATCTGCCATTAAATATGCTGCAGAATTTTCACTTCCTGACAGACTCCCAGGCTTAGGATTTAGTCTTGTTATTAGACTTAGTGATTTTTTAAGAGTTTCTTCATCTAGATTTAACTTTTTTTGAATTTTATCAAAGTGTTTTTTAGTAAACTCTTCAAAATAATCTTCTAATATGGTAAGTGCTATATTATTTTCTAAAGTATTTCTGTTTTTCTCAAGCTGTAAAATTAAGCATTCTTGTAAATCTCTTGCTCCGATTCCGGCAGGTTCGAATTTTTGTATTTTTTTTAATAGAGACAAAATTTCTTCTTCTGAAGCATAAATATTTTGACCAAAAGCCAAATCATTACAAATCGAACGTAAAGGCCTTCTTAAATATCCGTCATCTTCAATTGATCCAATTAACTGTTCTCCGATAATGGTTTCTCTTTCACTTAACAATAAAAAGCCTAGTTGTTGATTTAGAGATTCGGCCAAAGTATCCATAGAGATTACAGGCATAGCGTCTCTTTCTTCCTCACCCCAGCCATCACTTGCCATTTTATAACCAGAATACTCATCTTGGTTAATATATTCTTTTATATCCAAATTGCTAAGTCCGTGTTGATCTAGGCTATCAAATTCATTGTAATCGTCTTTATAATCATCATCACCTGGAGATGAATTATTATAGCTTTCCTCTCCAAAATTATCTTCGCCAAAACTATCTGAAGTAGTTCTCTCTGCAATATCCATTCCTTCTTCCAAAGCAGGATTGATTTCAAGCTCTTCTTCTATTCTTTGATTAAGCTCTGCAGTAGGAATTTGCAATAGTTTAATAAACTGGATTTGTTGCGGTGAAAGCCTCTGTTGAAGGGATTGACTAAGGGACAATTTTTGCATATTCTTAGAGTTTAATTAAATGGTTATTAGGGACACATATTGTAGGATTAACATTTATCATGCCAAAAATAATTAAATACTTTTGTAAACCTAAAAAATATTTTTAAAAAATAATTAATTCCATTCAACTAATCAATTTAATTTTACTTAATGTGTTATTAATTAGCAGTTTAAAGAATAAAAATTATGGTGGAGTGCAAATTAATACTTAGACAAAGAAATAATAAAAAAGTAACATTTTTTTGAAATTAGCTTTTTTTAAAATGCTTTTTCAATAGTTTTTAATTTTAATTCTGTCTCTAACCATTCTTTTTCAGGGCTTGAATCTGCTGTAATTCCGCCACCTGAAAAAGCAAAAACTGTATGGTCTTCAATTTTCATAGATCGAATATTGACAAACAAATGACTATCGCAGTCCATGTTGATTGGGCCAAGGTATCCACTATAATATTCTCTATCATAGTTTTCGATTTTTGAAATAATCGCGGTTGCTGGATCTTTAGGCATTCCGCAAACTGCTGGTGTGGGATGCAACAAATCTAACATGGTTGAACTAAGGTTGGGGAAATTAATTTCTCTTGTATTTATTCTGTAAGAAGACCCCAAATGAAGCAAGTTTCCAGCTTTGATAGTCTTTGGTCCTTCCTCCATATATTCACGCACACGTATTTTTTTTAAGCAATTTATAATATATCTTCCAACCAAAGCCTGCTCTTCAATTTCCTTCTGAGACCAAAGTGCATCTTTAGTTAGTACTTCATTTCCTAAACCATCTGCTGCGGGTTGGGTACCCGCTATAGAAACCGTAGTGAATATTCCTTCCTTATCTTGATGAACTAGTGTTTCTGGTGAGGCTCCTAACCAGATTTGTTTTTTCCATGGTAAACTCACTAATGAAACAAAGGCATTTGGGTAAGAATTAGAAAGATTATTGAATCCATAATAAAAGTTTTCACCTTTTAAATTTCCCAATTTAATTTTTCTCGAAAGAACGATTTTCTGACATTCCCCTTCTAAAATTGATTTCTTTAATTGATTTACTTTTTCTAAATAGCTTTCTTTTTCTAGATCTTGGTTAACATTGTTTTTTTGGAGACAAAAATCTAAAGGAAAAAGTATTGAATTTCGGTCTTCTAAATCTAGTTTTTGGGTTAATTCTTCTGTTAATTGTACTTGGTGGTCTAAAGTAATTTTGCAATAATAGTCTGCCGAAAAAAATAATGGCAATTGTTTTTCCGTATCGAATGGAGCCATTACAAATCCAGGAGGACAGTCCTCAAAATCTATTTTTTTATAAACTGGATTTTTATTGTAACTAATTAAAAAATAACAAGATTTAGAAAGGGGCAATCTATAAATAGCAAAAGGAAAATTCTGTTTTTTGCACAATATAATTAATTGTGAGCAACTTATCGTTTTGATTGCAATCTCAGATATCATTTTAAAATCGCTTGGTTTTCATCTACTTTTAATTCCCCATTATTATATTTTGAAGGACATTTTAATAAGATTTGATCGGCATTAAAACAGTTTTTTTGTAAATCCATTTTACCCACAACCACCACTTTCTCTGATTTGTCCATATCTTGGGGTTTTGGTTGATTAAAAACCACCAATTCTTGATTATTTAATGAATCGGTCATAATAAATTCGAATCTATTTGGGTCAACTGATGGCTCATATTTCATTCCCTTTGGCTTGCCATCGCTGTCTTTAAGTAATTCTCCTACTACATGAATGGATGCATTATTGTTATTTTGAGCCATTTCTTTAGCTTCTTTAAAACTAGCGTAGGTACTTGCATCGCCAATTGTGGAAATTATCATAATAATAGCTACAGCTATTACTCCTAAAGCAATAATATGTGATTTTTTCATTTTTTAATTTCTTTTTCGAGTTTGGATATTTTTTTATCTAGAACAAACAAATAAGCCAAAAGGCTAATTGTGATTACACTCAATACGGCTACAACAACATAGATTTTACCATCAGCTCTAAAAGTGTCCGCCATTTCTACGGTTTGTTGTAATAAAATATTTGCTATTTTCATTTTCTATCTAAAATTGAATTTTTAACTAAATTAACACGAATTCTTAATGTACCAATCCATAAGCCTAAAAGGGTCCAGGCAATAACAGCTGGATAAAAAACGATCCTCATTGCACTGTCCATATCGTATTTTCCAAAGGCTGGATTCCCTCCATTGCCAGGATGAAGAGAGTCTGTGAGTCGGGGTAATATCCATACCAAAGGCATAAATGCTGCAAAAGCAAAAATATTATATACTGCCGATAATCTAGCTTTTTTTTGTTCATCTTCAAAGGATCCTCTTAGAACGAAATAAGCAGAATAAATTAGCATACCCACTTCAACTGCAATTAATTTTGGGTCTTTAGGTAATGGATCTCCCCATGTATAATTTCCCCAAATACTTCCAGTAATAAATCCTAAAATGCCGAATAGAATGGCCACATTTGCAAATTCAACTGCATAAATGTCATCCGATATTTTTCCATTTCTTAGATATTTAATGGAATAAATTAGAGATGCTATCATCAGCGTCATCATTCCAAACCACATGGGCACATGAAAATAAACATTTCTAATGGTTTCGTTTAAAATAGGTTGCCTTGGCACTATTCCTAAGAATCCATATATAACCACATAAACCACTAATAACGAGGTAAGATATTTCCACCAATTTTTTCTCATACAATTAACTTTTCCATAAATAAGGGAACAATAAATAACTTAACGATATAACTATTAAATCAATTCCTATTAATACTAAAATTTCATCAAAACTAGATTGAATAGACAGCCCATCCATACCATTTTTAGACAATTTAATTAACATGGAAAGCATAGGTAGTAAAACAGGAAAACTGAGTACTGCCATCAATCCTGAAGCATTATCTGCTTTTGAGGCTATTGCAGCTATCAATGTAAGGCTAGAAGAGAAACCCAAAGCTCCTAAAAGTAATGATATTAGATAAACATAAAGATTTTGAACATTATTGCCCATAAAAACAACATAAATACCAAACCCAAGGCCACCTAAAAACAACATTAATGCAAAGTTATAAATAATTTTCGCAAGAATTATTGAAGTGGGTTTAGCTATTTGATAGTAATAGATTTGTCTACCAGCTTTTTCTTGAATAAAACTTTTTGTTATGGAGTTTACAGCAGAAAACAACATAATGATCCAAAAAAGGGTATTCCATGTGATTGGTTCAATGTGATTGGTTTTCAATTTGAAACTAAGGTAGCAAACAAAAACGGTGGATATTACATACAAAATCATGCCATTAAAGGCATATTTTTGTCTCCATTCCAAGACTATGTCTTTCAAAATTAGATTTTTTATCTCTTTCATTTAGATTGCAAAATTAAGGAATTGAAAGGTTAAATCGAATGATTTTTGTCATTTAATTATGAAAGTAAAACAAGTCTTTTATTTTTTTGTTTTAATTAGATTTAAGGTAAATTTTAATTGGGAGTCTGATCTACTTTTGAAATCTTCAAAATTACTTTCCACATAGTAATCGGGTTCAACAAAAAAGTCACTCACTATTTTATTTTTTTGTGCATGTACTATTTTATATAGAGGAATTCTTACTCTCATTTTTGTATTTGGCAAAGTGAATATTTGCCAAGATCCAGCAAAGCTTCCCCAGTTTGCACCACCGGGTCTGGTTCCTATAAAAGTAGCCCTTTGCATATCTCTCATTAAGCCAATCGTAAAAGTGGTAGCAGAATACGACCCACCGTCCATTAATATATATAAATTATTCTTGAATCTATGTTTCTTTGAAAGTTTTATTGGTCTTTTTCTAAATTTATTTAAATAGAAATTTCCATCAGAGCCTTTTTTGAATAGTATTTTACCGACTAAAGGAGGGAAAATAGTATAAAATGGAAAAATCTTTTTAAAGGTTTTAGGTTTAAAATACATGGAATCAATCAGCTTAAATGGTTCATTGGCTATGTATTTCGTTAGTCTCCCTACATTTGGAATATAGCCACCCCCATTTGCTCTCAGATCTAAAATCAAATGTTCAATTTTGTTCTTCTCTATTTCTTTAAACTTAAGTTTAATAGTTTTTTTGAATTTCCTTTCGCTTATATCCAACTTGTTGGCCTTATAGCTAAAACTTGTTATATCCAATTTTGCGATATGATTTAAACTATCGAGAACCTTATAACTCATATTGGATCTTGTGGCATTTTTATATCTATTTTTTAGAGTTAGATTCAAATCTTTTACAGTAACAGTTGCTATAGTTTTGGTTATTTCTAAACTATCAGGGTGAATTTTAAGGCTAATTTTTAAGCTATCTTTCTGGCCATACAGGGTATTATAATAATTTCCAAATGCTTTTTCCGCATAATAAATTTTACTTACAGCATTACTATTGTCTGTGCCATATAATTGCTGCATTTTTAAATAAACGTTATATATTGGTTCTCCATTTATGCTTTTTATTTGGCAGGTTCTAATAATTGTGGTATCACTAGAAAGATTATAGTGAACAAAAAAATCATTGCCAAAACGTTTTAATATGAATGGAAATAGCTTTGGATTTTTAGCTTTAATTTTTTTTGGTAAACCAACGGAAGTGTGTAGATCATTAATTTCGGCAACTGCTTGATAAATAGCATTGTAAGATTGATAAGGAGTCAAAGAGTCTGTTAAATTTTGTTCTATTTTGTGGTATTTATATTCCAAGTCAGACTTTGATTGATAAAAGTAAATTCCAGGATGATACTTTTCAAATAAGGTGATTAAAGCTCTTAAGTCTTTTTCAACTCCCTCTTTTCGTTCATATTTTTGAGCTATAGTGGAATTCTTAAAAGAAAAAATAAATAAAAAGAAAAGAATAAATTTTGTTAAGTTCATTAATTAAAATATCAATTTTGAATTGGAGTTTTTGGAATCAAAACTAAAAATACACATCTTTTTTTTTATATTTGCGTTTGAAATTTAAAAGTTCTTTGAAAATTTATGCTTAATCGCCGTTTAATTCGAATCAGAGCTATGCAAACCCTTTACGCCTTTGAAAAAGCTAAAGGAGCTAACTATTTATTGGCCCAAGATTTAATTGCAGAGGCTTTCGCTCCAGATTTGAACTCGATGGAAAAACAAGATAAACCCAAGCTTTTAGGTTTTCAAAAATTAGCTCAAAATATTTTTCAAGAGGAAGTTTTAAATTTAGAGGGTACACCAGATGAGGCCGGCGTGCCATCAGAAGTGAAGGTAGTTTTACAAAAAGCAAGAGAATTATTAAAAAACAAAAACAAAAAAGATTTTGAAAATAACAGTTTGCAATGTTTAATAAATGCTGAAAAAGTTTATGATCAATATTTGTATTTGCTGACTTGTTTGATTGAAATTGCCTCGAAGTTTTCTGATAATCAAAATTTTTCACAAAATAAATTAATAAAAGCTTTAGCCGCCTCAAAAGAATTGGAACATCAGGCTTTAAAAAGAGGAATTAATTGGGATAAGGAGAGAACTTTTATCAACAAATTACACAACGAAGCATTTAAGAAAAATATTCATATTGATGAGTACCTTGAAAAAGTAAATCATACTTCTGAAGAGGATGTTGTAATAGTCAAATACATTATTAAAAACATTTTATTAAAGCATGAAGCAGCTGAGGAGTTTTTTGAAAAAATGAATATTTTTTGGGAAGAAGACAAAGAGATTTTAAGGACTATGCTTTTTCATACTGTTAAAGATTTTCCTGACACTGGAAATGTAGAAATAGAAATTCTTGATGATGTTTGGGAGGAGAGTAAAGATTTTTTAAAAGTTTTGTTTTGTGAAACTGTTAAAGAAGATAAACAATTAATGAGGTATCTAGTACCAATTTTGAAAAATTGGGAGATGGATAGAATAATAGAGACAGACAGAATTTTACTTAAAATGGCAACCACAGAGCTAATTAATTTTCCAAGTATACCCATAAAAGTAACCATTAACGAAATTATTGAGATTTCTAAAAATTTTAGCTCCTTAAAAAGTGGCCAGTTTATTAATGGAATTCTAGATTCATTAATTCAAGATTTAACAAAGAAAGGAATAATTAAGAAATCGGGTAGAGGAATGTTAGATAATAAATAGTTTTAAAAGTATTTGTCTAAAGATTTTTTTTAAGGTAATTTTATACAACATATTATAAGATAATGAGTAGTTCATCAAAATCATTTATTGCTTTTTTAGCTGGCTTGGCCGCTGGAACAGCCATTGGTATACTTTATGCACCTGAAAAAGGAGAAGTAACTAGAGAAAAACTTGGTAGTAAGTTACTTCAATATCAATCTCAATTACAGAGCTTTATTGCCGACTTGATAGAAAGAGGAGAAGAGGTTGCTGATGAAATGTCTGGGGGTAATAGTGAAGCAAAAGTGGAAGGACAAAAAGTTGTGAACGAAGCTAGACAAAAAGCAGAACGACTTTTAGAAGATGTAGAAACTCTAATGAATCAAATCAAATCAAAATCATAATTTTTGTGAAGAGAATTTATTTTTTATTGTGTTTAAGTGGATTTGTTTTTTTCTCATGTGCAGAATCTGATTCTACAAAAAACAAATCAAAAAGTGCTTTAAGTGATTCGGCTAAAATTGAATTTTTAAATTCTACGCACGATTTTGGGGTAATAAATGAAGGTGAAAAAGTATCTACCGTTTATAAATTTAAAAATGTAGGTTCTATGCCACTTGAAATTTATAATGTGGAGGTTTCTTGTGGCTGTACAGTAGCAGAAAAACCTGAAAAGCCAATAGGGGCGGGCCAAACTGGAGAGATTAAAGTAGAGTTTAACAGCACAGGAAAAGTTGGAGTTAATAAAAAATTCGTGACCATAGTATCAAATGCGACTAATGCAACCGAAATAGTAAGTTTTAATGTAACAGTAAATAAAATAAACGAAAATAAATAAAGATGATTTTTTTACAAGCAACAGGTGGAGCAGGCAACTATAGTTTTTTGATTTTAATGGTTGGAATGTTTGCTGTCATGTATTTTTTTATGATCAGGCCACAGCAAAAAAAGCAAAAAGAGCAACAGAAAATGGTGGAAGAGCTCAAAGCAGGAGATGAAATAATTACTGCGGGCGGATTACATGGAAAAGTGTTATCTAATGATGGCGACACAATTACCATATCCGCTGGAGGTGGAGCAAGATTAACTTTTGAAAAGTCTTCAATTACCAAAAAAAAATAATTAAATAAATTTTGTCAGTTTCAGCTAGAAATACCAAATCAATTCCTATCAAAGATGCTTTCGAGACATTTTTGAAAGCCTATAACCTCAAGACTAAGTTTAACGAAACGTATCTTGTGGCCTATTGGGAGAAGATTATGGGGAATTCAATAGCCAAACGAACTGACAAAATTTATATTAAGAATGGAGTTTTGTTTCTCAGAATTTCATCATCCTCATTAAGCCAAGAATTAGTACTTGCTAAATCCAAGATTGTTAACCTATTAAATTCAGAAATAGGAGAAGAAATAATCAAAGAAATAGTATTTATTTGAAATGCTTATTGCCCCGCCATATATTAAAAGAGGAGATTTTGTAGCTATAACTGCACCTGCAAGTAAACTAGATTTAAAGTCTATAGAAACTTCTTTAGAAATTCTTCAAAATGAATGGGGTTTGAAGGTTTTAATAGGTTCAACTGTTGGTAAAAGTTTTAATGGCTTTTCTGATACGGATAATAATCGAAAAAACGAACTTCAAGATTATTTAGATGACCCTTCTATAAAACTTATTTTTTCTGCTAGGGGGGGGTACGGTTGTTCTAAAATAATTGATAACCTCGATTTTAATAAATTCAAAAATTGGCCTAAATGGGTTTGCGGGTTTTCGGATTTAACAGCTTTGTTGTTAGAAATAAATTCCTTAGGCTTTCAGGCTATTCATGGAGTTATGGCAAAAACCATGACGTTTGACCCTGATTCTAACCTCTCCCTAAAAAAACTTCTTTTTGGGGAGAAAATGAGTTATAAATTTAGATATACTCCCTCAAATGTACAAGGTATAGGAATAGGAGAGGCTATTGGTGGTAATTTAGCTTTATTGGTGCATAGCATTGGTTCAAAATCTGATATTTCATACGATGGGAAAATACTATTTTTAGAAGATATTTCTGAATACTATTACAATTTAGATAGAATGATGCTTCAGCTTAAACGCGCTGGAAAATTGGATAAATTGGAAGGATTAGTGGTAGGTGATTTTTCAGATTGTAAAGAAAACGACGTTCCTTTTGGTAAAAATTATGAAGAAATTATCTTAGAACATATTTCAGGATTCAGTTTTCCTGTTGCTTTTAATTTTGCGTTTGGACATGAAAATAAAAATTTAGCTATTAGAATGGGGGAGACTATTAAATTAGAGGTTAATAAAAAGTTTGTAAGTTTGAAATCAATATAAAATATGAACAAATTTGATTTTAAAAAATACCAT
This sequence comes from Leadbetterella sp., assembly GCA_036781325.1. Lineage (GTDB taxonomy): Bacteria > Bacteroidota > Bacteroidia > Cytophagales > Spirosomataceae > Leadbetterella. The sequence goes on from DAIQBE010000057.1 coordinate 10,000, forward strand.
ATCAAGGCAATGAATGCCCAAAATGAAGAAGAAAAAGCAAATATTAATTTGGAGTTAAAAGAATATTATGCGTCTCTTTCTGAAGAGGATAAAAAAATTTTTAACGAAGAATTGCAATCTTTTTTGATTAAGGAAATGGCAAATATTAAATCTGTTTATAACGGAGCTTCTCAGAATTAAAAAAGAAAATTAATGTTTATTGAAAATTTAGTATCTATTTAGTTTTCAATTTTTTAATAGATAAGGTTTTAAATAGAAGAAGTTTTTTTCTTTTAAATTCATTTTTTTTAATTTCTTTAATTATTTTAACATATGCTGTTCTAGTTTTTGACGTATAATATTTGCTAGGATTAAAGCATATTTATTTAAATTTGTACTTTATTATATTATACCAATTGTTTTTATGAGTCAAAATTCCGCTCCAGTTACCACTTTACAAGATATTATTAGCCACGCCAAAGAATATGGTTTTGTATTTCCTTCTTCTGAAATCTACGATGGATTACAAGCTGTTTATGATTATGGTCAAAATGGAGTTGAGTTAAAAAATAATTTAAAGCAAGTATGGTGGAAAGCCATGACACAGCTTAATGACAATATTGTGGGCATTGATGCGGCAATTTTTATGCATCCCCTTACTTGGAAAGCTTCAGGTCACGTAGATGGATTTAAC
>DAIQBE010000058.1:0-10515 GCA_036781325.1 Leadbetterella sp.
CGTTTTTTTAAACAAAACTACAGCACAGGAAACCATAAGAAGTTAAGAGAATATTAAATTATTAGAAACTGGCATAAAAATTCTTGATTTTCTAAGGTGGTGTGAAAAAGCTTAATATTACGAAAATAGCCACTGAATGGACTGTAAAGTTCATTTAATTGATTAATTCTTAAAAATTGTATCGCAAACCAACAAACTCATAACGTTTACTTAACGATTTGGTGATATAGGCTTCCGACTTTTGTAAAAAAAACCAATGAAAAGACGCGGTCTTTTAAAAAGCATCGGATTGTTATCTGCAGGTGTAGCTTTTTCTGAGAATTTGTATGCACAAAAAGCTTTTTCTAATAAATCTGTTCGCATTGCCCATATTACAGATACGCATATTCAGCCACATATTGGAGCCGCCAAAGGTTTTGAAAAATGTTTGCATAATATACAATCATTAGAAAGCCCCTGTGATTTCATAATCAATGGAGGCGACGCCATAATGGGAATGCATGGTGCATCAGAAAATAGCATTAGCAAACAGTGGGAGCTTTATAACGGAATACTAAAAAGTGAAAACACACTACCGATTTATAACTGCTTAGGTAATCATGATATTTACCGAAAAAACAAAAGTATTCAAAGTTTTAATGAAGGCAAAAAAGAAGCTTTAGACCAAATAACACTTGTAAAATCCTTTTATGCTTTTGAGGTTTTAAATTGGAAAATCATTGTATTGGATAGCATTCAACCTACAGCAGAAGGAAAAGGCTATCAAGGCAAAATAGATGACGAGCAGCTAGATTGGCTAAAAAATGAACTAATAATCGCTCCTAAAGACAAATATATTTTAATTGTTTCTCATATTCCTATTTTATCCGCTTGCGTTTTTTTAGATGGTAAAAATTTCAAAAATGGCGAGTGGCGAGTGCCCGAAACCTGGATGCATGGTGACGCAGAGGATTTAGTGGAACTTTTTGCAAAACATCCAAATATAAAACTCGCCATTAGTGGACACATTCACCTAAATGATCGGATAGAATATAACCAAGTTACGTATTGCTGCAACGGTGCGGTAAGTGGAAACTGGTGGATGGGCAGCTATAAACAAACAAAGCCTGGGTATGCTGTCATAGATTTGTTTGAAGATGGAACTTTTACGAATAAATATGTAGTGTATTCATAAAAAGAGCAGTAAATTTAAAAATTAAACCTTGCCATATGAAATACGTTTATATTGCTTTTTTTCTTTTCATCCGTTTTAATTCTTTTTCTCAAAAAACAGAAAATGTATTCTTAATTACCACAGATGGCCTTAGATGGCAAGAAATATTTAAGGGTGCCGATTCTGCATTGATTTTCAATAAAACTATTACTCCCGATTCTGCGCAAGTTTTTGCAAAATTTTGGCAAAAAGAACCTGAAAAAAGAAGAGAAATTCTTTTCCCTTTTTTATGGAATACAGTAGCAAAGCAAGGCCAAATTTATGGAAACCGAACAAAAGAAAACTATATGGATGTGGACAACAGCTATAGGTTTTCATATCCTGGCTATAACGAACTTTTAACAGGCTATGCAGATGAAAAAATAAATTCAAATGATAAAAATTACAATGAGAATGTAACTGTACTGGAATTTTTAAACAATAAACCCAAATTTAAAAACAAAGTGGCCTCTTTTAGTACATGGGATGTATTTCCTTACATTATTAATGATAAAAGAAGTGGTATTTATGTAAATTCAGGTCAAGAATTAGTAAAAGGAAAATTAAGTCCCAAACAAGAATTATTAAACCAAATTCAGCAATTAGCTCCACCAGCAAAAGCGGAAAGACACGATTTTATCACCTACTTTTTGGCCAAAGAATATATCGAAATAAACAAACCAAAAATCCTTTTTCTTTCGTTTGATGATACGGATGGATATGCCCATGCTGCAAATTATGAAGCCTATTTAAATTCAGCTCATGCTTTTGATAATTATTTAAAAGATTTATGGGCATACTGTCAAAGTCAAGCTTTTTACAAAGACAAAACAACGTTTATAATAACTACCGATCATGGGCGAGGAGACAAAGTAAAACAGGAATGGACTAATCACGGTCAGCGGATAAGAGATGCTTCCCAGATTTGGATGGCGGTGATTGGCCCCGATACCCCTGCCTTAAACGAAGTTGAAATAAAACAAAATCTTTTTCAAAATCAAATTGCCCAAACCATATGTTCATTGTTGGGTTATACATTTACGAGCAAAAATACCATAGGAGAGGCTATTCAATCTATAAAAAAATAGGTACTAAAATTTAAAATTACTTAACCCTAGCACATAAAATAATTTGTTAAAAAAAAATCGAAAGGCTTGAGGCACTGCTTCAAGTTTTTTTTATGTCTTTAATGTAAACAAAAACCCTTAAATGTTACCTTATCATTAAGTTCTTTCCACGCAACATTCAGTTAATATTTAAAAGTGACATTTGTGCCGTTGTACGCTAAATATTACTTAATCAATTAATTCTTTTGTATGAAAAAACAATTACAGTTCTGTTTCAGTAAGGTTTTTCTAATTTCTACTTTGCTAATTGCTGCCTACTTTACTTCTTTTGCCCAAACGCCAATTACTGGCATGGTAAAGGATTCTAAAAAAGAGCCTATTCCGGGTGTGAGCGTTTTAATTAAAGGTGCTAATACTGGCACTATCACAGATATAAACGGCTCTTTTAAAATTTCTGCTCCAAATAAAACCAGTGTTCTAGTTTTCTCTTCTATAGGCTTTGATTCCAAAGAGATAACAATAGGCGATAAAACCAAATTAGAAATTGAATTAAATGAAGATACTAAGTCGCTGCAAGAAGTAGTAGTTACTGCATTAGGTATCAAAAAAGACGTTCGAAGGGTAGGAGTCTCCATCCAGACTGTTGATGGTGCTTCCACAATAAAAGCTAGAGAGCCAAACGCTATCGGTGCACTTGTTGGTAAAGTAGCGGGTCTAACTATTGGTCAACAGCCAGAACTTTTAAGAAAGCCAAACATTCAATTAAGAGGAAACTCTGATGTATTGTTTGTAATTGACGGTGTACCCGTAAATTCTGATACTTGGAACGTTAATCCAGATGATATTGAAAACTATTCGGTATTAAAAGGAGCTTCGGCATCCGCTCTTTACGGTTTTAGGGGTAAAAATGGTGCCATTTTAATTACTACCAAAAAAGGGTCAAAAGATAAAAGAGGCTTCTCAGTAGATTTTAACTCATCAACAATGGCAGACAGAGGATTTTATGCCATTCCTAAAGTTCAAGATATCTTTGGACCTGGTGACCACGGACAATATTCTTTTGTAGATGGTAAAGGTGGTGGACTAAATGACGGAGACTACGATGGCGGTTGGGGACCTAAATTTGAAGGTCAATTGATAGCCCAATATGATTCACCGATAGATCCAATAACAGGAAAAAGAATACCTACTCCTTGGGTAGCTCGTGGAAAAGACAATTTAACCAGATTTCTAGAAACAGGTATATTATCTACCAACAACCTTTCGGTATCTTCTTCGGGCGAAAAACACAATTTGCGTTTTTCAACATCACAAATTTTTCAAAAAGGTATTACGCCTAACACAAAGTTGAATATTACTAACTTCAATGTTGGTGCTGATTATCAATTCACCAAAAAATTAAAATTTGAGTCAAGTCTCCAATATAATAAACAATATACGCCAAACATTCCTGACGTAAATTATGGACCCAATTCCATCATTTATAATATAGTACTTTGGGGAGCTGCTGACTGGAATATAGACGACATGAAAAACTACTGGCAACCAGGAAAAGAGGGCATTCAACAGATATATGCCGAGTATCAACGATATAACAACCCTTACTTTATGTCTTATGAGTGGTTAAGAGGACATTACAAGACAGATATTGTGGGACAAACAGCTTTAACCTACAAATTCACAGATAATCTGGATGTAATGTTGCGTTCGCAAGTAACTACCTGGAATTTACTTCGTACAGAGAAACTTCCTTACAGTGCAGGTTCTTATGGTAGGGACGAAAGAAGAGGAGATTACGCTGAAGATAGAAGAAACTTGTTTGAAAACAACACAGATATCTTAGTTAGATTTGACAAAGACATAGTAAAAGATTTCAATACCAAAATTTGGGTAGGAGGTAACATCAGAACATTTGAATACAATTCATTATTCGGGAAAACGGATTATCTCAATGTGCCTGGCCTATATAATTTCTCTAATTCTGCAAACCCTGTGAAAATGTATAATTACAATGCAAATATGAGAGTAAATTCAGCGTATTATTCAGCTGATTTTTCTTACAAAAACATTGCAACAATTTCCACTACAGGTCGTGTTGATAAACTATCTACCTTACCTTCAGGAAACAATACATTCTTTTATCCATCGGTATCTGTGGCTACTTCCTTAACGGATTATATTAAGATGCCTGAGTTTGTTTCGTTTTTGAAATTGAGAGCTTCTTACGCAAACGTTAAAGATGGATTAACATCTTCTACTATTGGTGCTACTCCCTTTTCATCTTATCCCGTTGGATACGGAGATCAATATTCTTCTCCCTATGATGGCCCTACGTATCAAAACTCCGCTGCATATTCTACTCCTTTTGCATATAATAACCAAACAGCAGCCTATTATTCAAATACTTTAACTAACCCAAACATTGAGCCATCCACGACTGCTCAAAAAGAAATTGGATTAGATTTCAAAATATTACAAAATCGTTTAGGTTTAGACGCCACCTATTTTGTATCTGACGAAGGCCCAAAAATCTTTAACTTGCCAATTTCAAGTACTACTGGCTATACTTCAGCATTGGTTAATGGAATTAAAACTCAGAAAAAAGGACTAGAAATAGCAATAACTGGATCTCCTTTGAAAAAATCTAGTGGCTTAAATTGGGACATAGTAGCAAACTATTCTACCTTCCAGGAGAAGTTAACCGAAATCTATCCAGGCGTAAAAAACCTAAATACATTCTTGAAAGTAGGCGATAGAGTAGATAAATACTATGGTCGTGCGTTTGTAAGGACGCCAGATGGCCAAATTATTAACGATGGATCAGGTAGACCAATATATGCTCCTGTAAATCAATATCTAGGAAACCTAAACCCTGATTTCGTTTTTGGAATTAACAACAAATTTTCCCTAAAAAACATCACCTTAGGCTTCCAGTTTGACGGAAGAATAGGTGGGGTATTGTCTAACTACATTCAAAGACAAACTTTTAGAGGTGGCCGTCATATCGATTTAGGAACTGGCGATATGTTAACAGCTCATGAGCAAGATGTAAAAGGTGTGAAATCTTGGCTAGGAGAAGGTGTACAAATAAATGGTACAACAGCATTGAAATATGATATCGATGGAAAAGTTACAAACTACTCCGAGTTGAGCTACGTGCCAAATGCTACAAAACAATTTCTTCAAGACTGGGTAAGTAGATATTACAACTCAGACGAAGGTAACCTTATGAGCCGTTCTTTTGGTATGCTAAGAGAAGTTGTAATTGGTTATTCTTTGCCTAAAACAATGCTTGGAAAAACGTTTCAAGATATCTCAATTTCTTTAGTAGGTCGTAACTTGTTGTATTTCGCTGAGAAAAAAGACATTGACCTAAACCAATATTTAAGTGGAGGTAGCTCAGGAACTCAAACTCCATCCACAAGACGATATGGTATTAATGTAGCTTTTAAATTTTAATACCAAACTGAACAATTTTTAATTTTTAAATTCAAAAATATTATGTTAAAAAATAAATTAAATATAGTAGTATTAACTCTCTTTGTGCTTTTTAGCATGAGTTGCGAAAATACCTTCGAGCAATTGGAAGTTAACCCAAACAGCCCAACAAGTGTGCCTGCATCATTGGTTTTACAAGGCATTGAGTCAGACATGTTTACCAATACGGGTCGCCCATTTAGTGCAGAAATGCGTTGGAATCAGTTTTATCTGTCAAATTACAACTATTACGCCACAAATGAATACACTTGGACAGATGCAACAAATCATTTTATCACTCTAAAAAACGTGATTAAAATGGAAGAAGAAGCTTTAAAAGCTGGGGCCGATGTAGTAAACCCTTATTCAGCTGTTGGTAAATTTTTCAAGGCTTTCTTTTATGACCAAATGTCCAAAAGAGTAGGTGATTTACCAATGAGCGAAGCGCTTAAAGGTATAGAGAATATCAACCCTAAATACGATACTCAAAAACAAGTATATATTCAGATATTGAAATTATTGGAAGATTCCAATACCGATTTAACTGCGCTAATCACTAAGGGAAATCAAACTTTAGGTGGTGATTTCTACTTTGGTGGAGACTTGAAAAAATGGCAGAAAGCAGTGAATGCTTTCCAATTGAGAATATTATTAAGTTTAAGTAAAAAAGAATCAGATACCGATCTAAACATTAAGGCTAAATTTGCAAGCATTGTGGGCAATCCAAGCAAATATCCATTGTTTGGAGCAACAAGCGAGAGTCTTCAATACAACTCCAACCAGTTTAATAAATATCCTTCAAATCCTGATAATTTTGGTTTCGATGCTACTCGCCAGAATATGTCAAAGGCTTATGTAGAGCGACTCACAGAGCGAAAAGATCCACGTGTAATGATTACCTGTGAGCCTGCTGGTTCAGCATTGAAAGCAGGAAAATTGGCTTCAGATTTCACTTCTTATGCAGGTGCTGAAGCAGGAGAAGATTTAGCCGATATGAGTTCCAAAGCAGGGGTAAACAATGGATCTGATTTTGCTCCCGGTGTTTATTCATTTCAAAATCGCAAACGCTATTATTCAAATTATGTAGGTGAGAGCACGTTCATAGTTGGATTTCCAGAAATGTGCTTCAATATTGCAGAAGGAATAAACAGAGGTTGGGCAAGCATTGATGGGGAAAAATGGTACAAACAAGGAATCACCGCTTCTATGGAGTTCTACGGAATTAAAGATGGCTCTAACACAATGAGTTATTCAAAAACTGGAAGCAGAGACGCAGCCGATCAAAGAACTTTTACAATTGATTTCAAAATGGCAGACTACCTCAGCCAAGCTAATGTTAAATATGAGGCTGGTACAACAGGAATTGAGAAAATTATCACTCAAAAGTACTTAGCCTTTTTTATGAACTCTGGTATGGAGGCATATTTCAACTGGAGACGTACAGGATTCCCTAAGTTTTATCAAGGTGTGGGCAATGGCAACTCCAACAGAATTGCAGTTAGATGGTTGTATCCTTTATCGGAAAGAACTACCAACGTAGAAAACTACAAGGCCGCCATTGCATCTCAATTTGCCGGAAAGGACGACATAAACGAAATGATTTGGATGTTAAAATAACAAAGACTATCATAGATTAGGTTAAAGTTGTTAAAAATAGAAAACGGAGCAATGCTCCGTTTTTCTTGTTAAAACATATTAAAAAATGCAAAACAATAAAAAGGTCATAAAAGAACTAAAAATGATTTTTACCCAAGGCGGTAATGCTGCCTATTTTGGTGAAAATGTAAGTCAATTTGAACATGCTGCCCAAAGTTTAATGCTCGCCATTAGTGATGAACAAGCTATCGATATGCAAGTGGCAGCATTTTTACATGATATAGGCCATTTGCTTGACAGCCCTGAAAATACCAATGCAATGGATATATATGGCAGAAAAGATCATGAAGAAGCGGCTCAATTGTGGTTATTGGAAAGAGGGTTTTCGAAAAAAATACAAGCCATGGTAAAAAACCATGTTATTGCAAAACGATATTTATGTTTCAAAGACCCCGAATATTATGCAAAATTATCAGATGCTAGCAAACAAACCATGGAGTTTCAAGGTGGAAAAATGTCAGAAGCTGAAGCCTTATATTTTGAAAATGAACCCTTTTTTGAAGAAAGTATTCTGCTTAGAAATTGGGATGATAAAGCAAAAATTCCTAATATTGTTCTACCCAATTTAGAAGAATGTTTAGAAATAGTAGATAAATATTTGTCGAAATAATAGAAAGGGAACCGAACCTAAAAAGAAATTATTAATGACATATAAATGAAAATATTAACTTCCCCAATTTTATTCATTTTCCTTTATTTTCCTACCTTCGGGCAATCTAATAAGACATTTATTGTCCCCCCATACCTTCAAATTGGGTCTTCGCCATCCCCAACTTCTATTGAAATTCTATGGCAAACCAATGTTACAGATGCTGTGTGGAATGTAGAATACCGTCAATCTCAAAACGAAACTTGGAAAAAGGCTGAAACACCAATAATAAGTAAGATTAAAGCAAATGGGATTACGGAAAGACATCTATTTACCGTAAAATTAACAAACCTTGAACCAGGCAAACTATTCTATTATCAAATTATTAAAGACCAAAATACTGTTTTTTCTTCCGAAGGAAAAGCTTTGAAAGCCGCAAATCAGCCTTATAGATTCATAGCATTTGGCGACATTGGAGCTAACAAGCGGGAGCAAAAGGACATTGCAATACAAGCATATAAAACTCAACCCGATTTTGTAGCTGTTACAGGAGATATCGTATATAATAGAGGCCTGATTACAGAATATGACTCTAAATTTTGGCCAATCTACAATGCTGAAAAGCCAGATACTAATGGTGTACCCATGATGGCTAGTATCCCTTTTGTGGCTGCACCGGGCAATCACGATATAGACACCCGAGACTTGAACAGATATCCAGAGGCTTTAGCCTATTATATGTTTTGGAGCCAGCCATTAAACGGCCCCTTGAAAGCTGAAGGGAGTGCATTAGTACCTAAGCTTATCGCCAATGAGGAAAATAGATCTTCTTTTTTAAAAAGTGCTGGAAATAAATACCCCACAATGGCAAACTTTTCATTTGAGTATGGCAATGCGCATTGGACTATTTTAGACTCAAATCCTTACGTGGACTGGACAAACAAAGAAGTATTAGAATGGGTTGAAAAAGACTTAGCCGATGCAAAAAATTCTACTTGGCATTTTGTGATGTTTCATCATCCAGGATTTAATTCCTCTAGAGCTCATTATGGGGAGCAACAAATGCGTTTACTTTCACCAATTTTCGAAAAAGGAAACGTAGATGTGGTATTTAATGGTCATGTGCATAATTATCAAAGATCCTATCCATTAACTTTTAAGCCTGATGGTATTGGGAGCCTTATTGCAACAGAAGATTTGACTAGGGCTCGAGGAAGATTTGTATCAGGAAAATGGACTTTAGATAAGCAGTTTGATGGCAAGATAAACAAAAAACCCAAAGGCATTATCTATTTAGTGTCGGGTGCAGGCGGAAACGCTTTATACAATATTGACCAAACAACCGATACCGATAGCTGGATGAAATTTACAAATAAGTTTGTTTCAAATGTGCATTCGTTCACACTTGTGGATGTAAAAGATAAAGTTCTAGAAATAAAACAACTAAGTGCTACTGGAAAAGTGCTAGATAAATTTATTGTTGAGAAAAAATAAGGTCTATAAAACTTAAATTCCGCAAACATTACTTTTCTACTTCAAACAAAATGTTCTATATTTTTAACATTTTGATGTCCACAATGAAATGAAGATTCGTGGTTTACATTTAATGAAAATAGATGCTTGATTTTGGCATTATAAAATAAAATGTAAAGAAAAAAAATCTGTCTAAAAGTTAACACAACCATAACAATATATTCTGCTAAATAATCATGAATTAATCGTTCATTTACATATAAGACATTAACTATCTTTATATGAAAATACATTTGGTATCATCCACAGATTTTATGGCTAAAGGTACTGGAGTTCATAGTGCGTTTGTGGGAATGTTTGATCTGTTAAAAGAAGAAAATGACGTTGAAGTACTAAAAAATCAAGAAGGATTTGGTGATATTTTTCACTCCCATTCATACGGTTTATATTATTTTTTTAAATCAAGAAAATACAAAGGCCGACGAATTCATACGGTTCATACTACTCCGGCAACTCTAAAAGGTTCGGTAGTATTTCCTGGTTTGGTTCTACCTTTCGCAAAACTATACTTTAAAAAAGTTTTTAATCACGCCGATGTCTGCATCGCCATTTCTCCTATGGTTGAAAAAAATCTAAGAGAGTTGGGCGTAACTTCCAAGATCATTAATATTGGCAATCCCGTGGATTTAGATAAATGGTACCCCAATCCTGAAAATAGAGCGTTTGGAAGAAAAATAATAGGCTTGCCAATGGATAGAAAGGTAGTGTTAGGTGTAGGGCAGCTTCAAAAAAGGAAGGGCGTAGAAGACTTTATAGAATTAGCAAATCTTCATCCAGAGATTCACTTTGTTTGGGTAGGAAGTAGGCCTTTTGGGGCTATTACGGAGGGTGTTGGACGAATAAACCAAAAAATAGAAGATGCTCCTTCAAATTTAAAATTCCTAGGGCAAGTAGAGTTTGAAAACATGCCATATATTTACGCGGCAGCAGATGTTTTTTTGTTTCCTTCTTATCAAGAAAATAGCCCTTTAGCTCCAATTGAAGCCGCAGCAGCGGGTCTT
>DAIQBE010000059.1:0-3976 GCA_036781325.1 Leadbetterella sp.
ACCTGATTGTAAATCTTCTAAAATTGTTGAATTTTCAATTTCCTTTTCGGAATATTTTTTTAGCACTTTTACTAAATTTATGTCTCTAACACTTGAAGCTGCAGGGTTTTTCATATGCAATTTCAAAATTTCAAGAATTTCTTCTGGGAAAACTTCATTTGTTAATAAAGGACTTATTAGCTCTGAAAAGCAATTTTTCCATTCTATACCATGTGGAAGAATATTTCTATTCCTTTTTGGATAATATTTGATTGTGACATGTTGGTGAGCTATTTCATGAACAAGCGTAATCAAGAAGGAATATATGTTTGAGTCGCCATTTACAGTAATTAAATGCTGCTTATTTCTGAAAGTATAATTACCTAAACAGGTTTTTCTCGATTTTGCAATGGTAAAACTAAAAGGTTCTTGTTTCCATAGGTCCACCAAATAGGCTATTGATTCTTTGGGAACTTTGAGAGAAATAATTTCTTCAAACCTTTCATATGAAGCATTTAATTTAGCTATTGGTTTCTTTTTTAAATATCCGAAAAGCAACACTCTTTAAAATTTATGGTACAAATATATATTTTATTAATTTCTAATAAGTTGTAACTTAAATAAAAATATAAGAATAGGATAATAAGATTTTTTAGTGTTTTATATTTTAATACCTTTTGCTTTTTAAGTGGATTTTTTGATTTATTAATTGTTGTCTATGAATTAGAATTGTACCTTACTAAATTTCTACATAAAGTTTAATTGAAACCTTTGAAGAACAATTTATTTTTAGAAATGACCGAATTATTAATTTTTTATCCAATTCTCAAGCATTTTAACTCCATGTTGAGTTAAATAGGCTTCGGGGTGAAATTGCACTCCTCTAATATCAAATTGTTGGTGGGCTTCAGCTAATACAAAACTGTTTGCGTCTAAAGCGGTTATTTTAAGATCCTTGGGCATAGTTTCAGGAATGACAGTCCAAGAATGATATCGACATACCTCGAATGTAGGTGGAATATCCTTAAAAAGAATTTCATTTTCGTCAATCACCAAACATTGTGAGGTAACCCCATGCAACACTTCTCCCATATTTAAAAGTGTGGCTCCAAAAGCTTCAGCGATAGCTTGATGGCCCAAACAAACACCAAAAATACTTTTTGAAGTTTTGTATTCTGCTAATAGTTCCATCATTATTCCAGCTTCTTTTGGTATTCCTGGTCCAGGAGACAGCATTATTTTATCGTATTTTTTAATTTCCTCCAATGCTATTTTGTCGTTTCGAATCACATCTACTTTAGCACCTAGATCTTTTAAAATATATACCAAATTATATACAAATGAGTCGTAATTATCTAAAACTAATATTTTCATTTTTGTCTGTTATCTTTTATTTTGCTTTAAGCTTCTGTTTTTTCAGTAATAAAAATTCACAAAAGCCTATTTAATCATTTTTTACTTTTGCTTACCTTTTTCTGACATTCGCCATTCGAGGCTGCGAGTCATTTTTTTAATATTTTCAGCTTTTCGAAATCTAAATGCAGTCCAATCGTTATCTATTGAAACCATTCTTACTGGTTCATATCCTAAATCTCCCATTACCTGCCAACCAGAATCTCTATTAAAATCACAGGTATGCTTCTTTGAGGTTCCTTTTGGATACGCCCACCAAAACAAAGCATCGTTCTCTAAAATTTCATTTATTTTGGGTGCTAGATAGTTTATTTGTTTTTGTTCTTTTACAAATGCCATCACAAAATTTATATTTTCATTAGGTAGACTTTCTATTACTTTCAAATAGGTAGAAAAATTGTTCATTTGTTCTATAAATTCTTCAGGAGCATTTAAGATTGCTATTTTATTTTGATCTTTAAAATTTAGTTTTTTTAATAATAAGTTCATGTTTGTTAGGGTATTTTAAATTTTAAAACTTTAATATTTTAGCAATAAAAGATTTTTTACAATTTTAGAAAATTATATTTCTTCTGCCATTTCAATTGCTTTGCGTAAAGCTCCCAATTTTAAGTGAATTTCGCTCATTTCTGTTTCGATATCTGATTTTGCAACTACTCCCATTCCAGCTTGGTAAAATAATACATTATTCTTACTTAAAAAGGTCCTAATTGCAATAGCATGATTAAAGTTGCCGTTAAAATCCATATATCCAATCGCACCCCCATAAATACTACGATTTGTAGGTTCAATTTCGTTTATTATACTCATAGCCATGTGTTTAGGGGATCCAGAAAGCGTTCCTGCTGGAAAAGTATCGGCAACAAGTTGTAATGGATTGGTGCCGGCTGTCATTTTCCCAGAGACTTTAGAGACTAAATGAATAACATGACTGTAAAATTGAACTTCTTTAAATATATCAACATGTACATAATCGGAACTTCTAGAAAGATCATTTCTTGCCAAATCAACTAACATCACATGTTCTGCTGATTCTTTTGGGTCGGCATGTAGTTGTTTAGCTAATTCCGCATCTTTTGCGTCGTCGCCGGTCCTTCTAAATGTACCAGCAATGGGATGTATTTCTGCCCTTCCATCTTTAATATATATTTGTTTTTCAGGGCTAGACCCAAAGATGTGGTAATCACCTCCATCAAAGTAAAATAAATAGGGGGAAGGATTTATGCTTCTTAAGGCTCTATAAACATTAAAGTCGTCCCCAATATATGTTCTGGAATATCTTCTAGATGGTACAATTTGAAAGACATCTCCTCTTAAACAATGGTTTATGCATTTTCTAATGATGGATCGCATCTCATCATCTTCAATGTTTGTTTGTTCTTCTCCAGTTATTTTAAAATTATCAGAAGTTCGTTTTGGGTTTTTAACAAAAAACTCTATCGTTTCTAATCCGTCTTGTTTGAATATTGCTTCTGATCCTTCAGTGGGATAGGCGTGTTCGAAGAGAAACAGCTCGTCTTTGAAATGATTTATGGCAATTACATATCTATAAACTCTATATAGGATTTGAGGAATAGCATTTTCCTCAGATTTATCACGTATTTTAATATCTTCAAAATATGCTACAGAGTCATAAGTGATATGTCCAAAAAGTCCATTGCTTATAAAATTGTGCTCATTTTTAGATTGTTTAAATCTATTTGCAAAGGATTTCAATACTTCTACCGCATCTTTTTTTTCTTTTAAAGTAAAAACTTCTTTCGTTCCATCTGGGAATGTTTGGGTAACCAAATCATTATCAAGCATAAAAGAAGCGATTGGATCACAAGCAATATAGCTAAAACTATTATGCATAGCGTGATAATCTGCACTTTCGAGAATAACAGATAAAGGAAAATGTTCTCGTATTCTTAGAAATATACTTACTGGCGTAAGTGTATCTGCTAATAATCTTTTACTTTTTGTATTAATAGTATATTTCATTTCATCTTATTTTTGAATTTGGAAACTTTAAACAAAAAAACGGCTTGCTGGGTTGAACAGCAAGCCGAATAATATGTTTGAAAACACACAACAAGCAAATGTTCAACTCTGTAGAGTAGAACGCCACCAACAATTGCTTACTATAATATTTAGAGATTTCATATTGCAAAAGTAGGGATGAAAAGCAAAATTCAAAACTTTACATAGAATTTATTTTTCTAATGAACCATCTTTTACCCATTGATTTAGTTTGGCAACCGTTTCGGCTGAAAGTTTCATAGTTCCATTTCGAGGCATAAAACCTGTTGTTCCTGGTTCCCTTTGAATTCTATCTAAAATTACTGCAATTTTATTTTTAACTTGGATATAATCATCCCATTTGTTTGGATTTGTTCCCCCAGCTAAATGACAGGGTGTGCAATTAGTTGTAAAAATAATTTTAATGTCTTTGTCATAAGTCAACTTTGCAACTACCGGAACTGGTATTTCTTCTTCTTTTTCTGCACAAGAAGAAAGCCATATGGCACTCGCAAACACAAGTACTGCAGATAATAAGTTTTTTTTCATAAATTTTAAGAGATTATAGTTTTAGAAATAGTTT
>DAIQBE010000059.1:4076-10488 GCA_036781325.1 Leadbetterella sp.
ACATAATCAGGGCGTTTGTTTTGAAACTTTAAGTAGTAGGCATGCTCCCATACGTCTAAACCCAAAAGAGGGGTGCCTTTACATTCTGCAATGTCCATTAAAGGGTTATCTTGGTTAGGAGTAGAGCAAACAGCTACCGTACCATCAGCTTTAAGGCATAACCAAGCCCAACCAGAGCCAAATCTTGTAGTTGCTGCCGTTTTAAATGCCGCTTTAAATTCGTCTACACTTCCAAAAGCCGCAATTATAGCGTCTTTTAAGCCTCCTGAAAGATTTCCTCCAACACCTTGAGGCGCAAGAATATTCCAAAATAAATCATGATTATAATGTCCTCCTCCATTGTTTCTTACAGCAGGGGAAGCTTTACTTATATTCGCTAAAATTTCTTCAATTGTTTTGTTTTCTAAATCTGTACCAGCAATGGCAGCATTAAGATTTGTAACATAGGCATTATGATGACGGTCGTGGTGTATTTCCATCGTTAAAGCATCAAAATGGGGTTCCAATGCATCATTTGCAAAAGGAAGGGGAGCTAATGTAAAAGCCATAATTTTTTTATTAAATTATTTTTTCAATGTTTTAAATCTTTAACATTAGAATTTGTAAATGTGTTCGAAATCTTCAAAAAAATCTGATAAAACTTTGGGAAATAAAATATTTAGATGTGAATTATTCTTTGAATTTTGTTGAAACGACTTAATTTATTTCTGTTTGATAGGAAATATTAGTAAAAGAAATATTATTGTCAATAGGTATCTTTCCAGAAAAGGAAGTAGTCTTATTTTTTGATTAATTTCTTAGATTTTTAAAGAATTCTTTTAATAATTGTTCTGATTGTTTACCCAATACGCCTCCTATAATATCTTTTTTTTGATGAATAATTGAAGGTGAATATAAAGAAAATCCTTTTTTATTATCATAGGCCCCAAATATGACACGGTCTATCTGTGCCCATGCTATTGCACCTGCACACATCATACAAGGTTCTAGGGTAACATATAGAGTGCAATCTTTTAAGTATTTTGCTCCTAAAAAGTTTGAAGCCGCTGTTATTGCTAAGATTTCTGCATGGGCAGTAACATCTATTAATTTTTCGGTTTGGTTAAATCCTTTGCCAATAATTGTTTTTCCTTGTGCCACCACTACAGCACCAACAGGCACTTCCCCATTTTCTAAAGCATTATTAGCCAAACTTAGTGCTTTTGACATAAAATATTCATGAGAATAAATCGGATAAGTATTTTTATTCATGGATAAAATTAATTTTTTTAAGCTAAATTCTATTGTTCTTTTGAATTTTTATTGTTTTAGCCAATTTAGTAAAAAATGCAAAAAGGTGCGCATACACTATTTTTGGATTTTTTTTAAATGAACAGAGGTTCATTTTTAATAATATTTACAATCTGGACAAAAAAAAGAGGCTTAAAAAAGCCTCTTCTAAAACATTTATTTATATTTCAGAAGCATAAGCTTGCGGCTCCTAATAGGCCAGCATCATTTGCTAAAGTGGCTCTTTTAATTTGAAGTGTATTGATATAATACGGTGTTAACCAATAGTTTAGTTGACGATTTATTGCTGGAATGATAAACTCAAACGATGCAGATAAGCCCCCGCCAATTAATATTGTGGTAATATCTAATATTCTTATCATGGATACTAATCCGTCTCCAAGCATAATACCCACTTCATCAAAAATGGCTAAAGCTAATTCGTCGTTTTCTGCTGCTGCTGCCACTAAACCTGTGGTAGAAATAGATCCATCACTTGAGAGCTTTGTTTTCCCTTTAAATCCCACTCTCATTTTATTGGCTAAATCCAATAATTCATTTTTGCCAATATTTCTTTCTAATACTTTGCCATTTTTTGAAGGCATATGGCCTGGCTCCATCGCGTTTCCACCGCCACCTTTAAATACTAATTTGTCAATAATTGCTGCTCCTCCGACTCCTGTGCCTAAAGTTACAAATATGTAATCTTCAGGTACTCCTCCTTCTCCAAAATAATATTCACCTAAAGCAGCGGCATTTGCGTCATTTTCAAGGAAAAATTCATTTTCTGGAAAACGTTTTTTAAGCATTGGAATTATTGGAGTTCCATCAATTTCGGGAATGGCCGTTATTTCCACCAAATTTTGCCTATCTCGAGTAATTAAGCCAGGTACCCCAATTCCTACTTTTTTTACCTCTGGGTTTTCATGTAACTGTACAGCAATAGCATCCCCTAGACTTTCTACGAAATGTCCTGAAGTTCTCCAGCTTCCTGTGTCATGGCTATAAAAATTTGTTATGCTACCAGTTTCGGAATTCACAATTCCCATTTTTACGTTTGTACCTCCAATATCTATTCCTAAATACTCTGCTGCCATCATTAAATAAAATAAGATTTTTACAAATATAAATTAAAAAAATTAAAATTCCGTATCTAAAATTTCTTCAATAACACCAATTAATTCACTCTTGCCTGTTCGTCTTTCTGCAGAAGAAATGAAAAATTCTGGCAGAATTTGCCAATCTGCGGTAAGGGCTTCTCGAAAAGCATTAATGTTTTTTTGACCTTCTAAAGATTTTACTTTGTCTGCTTTAGTAAACACTAGTTTTATAGGTAAATCATTTTCTCCTAGTTTTTTAACAAATTCAAGGTCTATTTTTTGGGGTGGGATTCTAATATCAATTAAAACAAAAACATACATAAGATTAGTGCGATTTAAAAGATAATCCCATGTCATTTTTTCCCACTTGGATTTTTCAGAAAGTGGTACTTTGGCGAAACCATAGCCAGGTAAATCTACTAGATACCATTTTTCATCTACTATATAGTGATTTATCAACTGAGTTTTTCCAGGAGTAGAAGAAGTTTTAGCAAGGTTTTTTATACCAGTTAGCATATTTATCAAGGAAGATTTACCAACGTTGGATCTTCCAATAAAGGCTACTTCGGCCATATTTGGTTTCGGGCAATTTTCGTAGTTTGCCGAACTTTTTAAAAACTTAGCTTCTTTAATTATCATAGATGAGATGTACTCTCGTAATTTTAATTGCAATTGGGACATATCCCTTGCACTAACATATTTATTTCTTTTCTTTTAAAACCAATAGGTAAATCTATGGAAGGAATTTGTACATGATCTAAACATGTGGTATCGCCACAGCACGAGCATTTAAAATGCACATGGTCATGATGATGATCACCACTTTTACAATTTGTATTGCATAATGCGTATTTAACTCCACCTTGATCGTCCAATATTTTATGAATTATTCCTTTATCCACAAACGTTTTTAAGGTTCGATAAATGGTGACACGATCAAAACCTTCCATTAAAATGGTCTCAATATCCCCATGGGACATAGCGGCTGATTTGCTTAAAAAACCCCTCAAAATATTTTCTCGGGTATCCGTATGCCTTAAATCAAATTTTTTAAGAATATTTAGTGACTCATTTCCCATTCTGAAAGCTTTTTACTCGAATTTTCAAATTGCATTTTTACCAAATTTGCATATATTCCATCAGTTTTCAAAATTAATTCATCATGATTTCCGCTTTCCGCAATTTCTCCATTTTTTAAAACATATATTTTATCAACATTTCTGATAGTAGCTAATCGGTGGGCAATTACAATTGAAGTTCTGTTTTTCATAAGTTCATTTAAAGCATCTTGAACTAACTTTTCAGATTCAGAATCTAAAGCACTGGTGGCTTCATCTAATAATAATATAGCCGGATTTTTCAGAATTGCCCTAGCGATAGCAATTCTTTGGCGTTGGCCGCCTGAGAGTTTTACTCCTCTTTCTCCAACAATTGTATCAAATCTTTCTGGAAATTTCTCAATAAATTCCATTGCGTTTGCTCTTTGGGCGGCTTTCTCTATTTCCGAAAAAGTAGCTGAAGGTTTTCCATAGGCTATGTTTTCTAGAATTGTGCCCCCAAACAAAATTACCTCTTGAGGAACGATAGCAATATGTTGACGCAAATCAGTAACATCTTGATTTTTAATATCTTTATTGTCAATCTTGATAACTCCATTTTCAAGTTGGTAAAATTTCATAAGCAATTGAACCACTGTAGATTTACCTGCACCAGAAGGACCAACAATAGCAATTTGTTCACCAGCTTTAATGCTGAAATTTAAATTTTTTAAAACTTCTACATCTTTTCTTGATGGATAACTAAAATTTACATTTTCAAATTCTACACTACCTATAATATTTCCTTCTACAATTTCTTGATTTAGAATTACTTCAGTTTTTTCATTTAATATTTCAAGAATCCTTTCTGATGCACCTACTGTACGTTGAAGCTGAGCATAAAGGTCTCCTAAGCCACTTAAAGAGCCGCCAACAAAAATCGTAAGCGTAAGAAAGGTAATTAATTCTGCGATTAAAATTTCATGTGAGATTACTAATTTGCCTCCAAACCAAATTACTAAGACAATTCCACCAAATAATCCAATTATAAAAAAAGTGATAAAGCCACCCCTTAAAGTAGCTGCTTTTAATGCTAAAGTAACAGTTTCTGAAATTGTCTTACGAAATTTTTTCGACTCTAAATTTTCATTAGTAAAGGCTTTAACAATACTAATAGATTGAAGCGTTTCTTCTACTATTACGTTTGATTCTGCCAACTTATCTTGTACTTTTTTTGAAATTACTCGAATGTATCTCCCAAAAAGTAAGGCTGCAATTACAATTATTGGAAAAGTAGCCAACATAAAAATGGTTAGTTTCCAAGATATATAAATAAGGATACTAATACCAATTACCATGGTGGCAATTTGTCGGAAAAATTCAGCCAATGTAGTGGACAACACATTTTGAATAGCCGAAATATCGGATGTAATCCTACTCATTAGGTCTCCAACTCTATTGTTTTCAAAGAAAGTTATAGGAGTTGTAATAAATTTATCATACAAAATAGTTCTTAAATCAGCTGCTGTTTTTTCACTTACTATTGAAAAAAAGTATACTCTAAAAAAAGAAAATATTCCTTGACAGATTAAAATTATACCAAAGAAAATGGCTACTTGATTGATGGTATATGCCGATTTTCCTTCCATCACTTTGGTCATTTCCCCGATTAACAAAGGGAAAGCCATAGTAGTAAGTGTGGATAATACTAAAAATGCCATTCCAATAATAAATACATTTTTGTAAGGAAGGGTGTATTTAAATAAGCTTAATGCTTTCTTAAGTCCATCTTTACTTAGCTTTTTTTTATCTTGCGGAGAAATTTCTTCCCAAAACCCGCTTTTACCTTTTGCCATAATTTAATCTTCTGTCTGTCCTCTATATTTAGAGTCATTAAAAATCTCTAAAGCTTTTGAATTAGCCATTAACTGTTGAAACGTTTGATCTGTTTTTTCAGTTCGGTATTTTTTTACAATTGTCCAGCCAACCCATTGCCCTATTCTGCCAGGACAGCTTGGGCCTATTTCAATTACATTGGGCCTTTCGCCAAAATATTTTTCTTTTTTCCCTGGATTATTTTCAAATAATAATTTTTTATCTACAAAATGAGCCCAAATTAAATCTTGCGCATCCCAAGTATCTATTAACTGCATTTCAGTATATCCAATTATTAATGAATCTGGCGTATCTGGCATAACTGTTTTAGTAAATTCTAATGATTTTCCAAAGAATAACATATCCGCTAAGAAACTTTGGTCTTTGGAATCTATTTTGTTGTAGGAATTAGAGAGGAATCGAATGATCGTTGGCACTATATAAGGAGCCGAGTATCTGCGTAAAATATAGTTGGGCTGATTTGGTCTAAACAATGCTTTTGGACCAATAAATGCCTCTAAAGCTATAATTATTAAAGAATCAGACACGAAAATATCGTTTTCTAAACCTGTAAAAGTGGTCATTATCTTTGGTTCTTTAAAGGCAGGATAATAATGTTTTATATGTTTAAAAGCGGATTCAAATTGTTGCTTAATTTCGTTCAAATCACCAAAAGTTTGTTGAGCTTGATCGTATAATTTTCGTGTTTCGGGATGACTAGTTAGATAATATAAATGGGAAACGAAAGCGGTATCATCAGGAAAAGTGCGATAAAGTGATTTTACATATCCTTCGTTTTTTTTCAATAAGTCAGTTAGTTCAGCTTTACTTTTCACACCCATTATTTCTCTCTCAAAACGCCTAATTTCCACTTTTATAGGTATGTTTGATACTTCTGGAGAAGAATCAGACCCGCAAGAAACTAGTAAAACACTGAATGAAAATAGTATTGCTATATATAATTTTTTTGTATGCATTTTAGAAAAAAAATATTGGGATAGAACGAAAACGCAAAAGTACGAAAATTATGTATTAAAACCTTTAAATGATGGCTAAAAGCTATGGTGAAAGGCTCTGAAGTGGTAAGGTAAATTAACTAAAATTATGTAAAAAACATTTCATACTCTAAAA
>DAIQBE010000060.1:0-10471 GCA_036781325.1 Leadbetterella sp.
TTTACTCATTTCATTTTTCTTTATTTCTGTTTTATAAAAAACATCATCCTCTATCTTATTAGAGGTAACATTCACAGAATTTAGAAAATTATCAACCAATTCCAAACTAGGAGCATTGGCAGTTACCGTCACTTTTGCTTGAACTTGCTTTTGGTTCCAAAAAACAATTTTTACATCACCAAACTGATTAATAACATGTAAAACTCCGGAAGAATTAAAACTATTACTCATATTATACTCTTTTTTCTTTTCAATTAAAGCTATTTCTTTTGCAAAAACGGGGTAAAAAAATGTTTTGCTAAATATTAAAAAAAATAATATTGACCTCTTCATATTAAGATTTATTTTTAGACTTTTCTTTTAAATGTAACTCTTCTCTTTAAGTTTCTCTGCAATTTCCAATTGTTTGTTTAAAAGCTCAATTTGAAGTTGTAAATTTTGAATCATTGCTTCTAATAATTGTTTTTGATTAGGATTGTTTGGCAATTGAGCCTTTAGACTATTGAAATCCTCTTTCAAAGTATCAAAATCTGAATTAAAAGATTGAAGTAAATCAGGACTTTTAACAATTAGCGACTCTAAATCTTCTTTTTTGTCCTCTACTAGTTCTTGATAGTTAACCAAAGATTTTGAAAACAATGGATCAATACTTTCATAGGCCTTGTATTTGGAATCATTAAATGATTTTCTTCCGAAAAAATATCCAATCGATAGGCAAATAAAAATTCCAGCTGCAATCTTTATTAATTGATAATTTTTAAAAAAGTCTAGCTTTTTCTTTTCCTTTGGTAATTTTTCATCAATTTTCGACCAAAGATTTAAGGGTAAATTTTCTTCAAAACTTTCTTTATTTTTTATAATTATATCTTCGATTTTCATATTTTTATTCTGCCATTAAGGCTAATAATTTATTTTTCCCTCTTAAAAACTGACTTCTGGATGTACTTTCATTTATACCTAATATTTGTCCTATCTCCTGGTGATCATAACCTTCAAATAAGTATAGATTTAAAACTACCCTAAATCCTTCCGGAAGCAGATCTAAACAAGTTTTTATTTTTTGAATAACAGAAGTATTCTCATCTAAATCATTTTTGTTTTCCTCTACCAAATCGTCAGCGTGTAAATTTATATCTTCAAAAACTAATTTTCTTTTTCGAAGCTTAGTGATGGCTTTATTGACTACAATAGTTTTTAACCACGCACCAAACGTTGATTCTGCTCTAAATGTATGGATTTTTGAAAATGCTTCTAAAAAAGATTCTTGCATAACATCTTCCGCATCTTCTTGAAAACTAACTATTCGCAAACACGTATTATACATTGCTTTTGCATATAGATTATAAAGGTCAAACTGAGCTTTTCTGTTGCCAGCTTTACACAACTCTACCAGTTGCAAACTTATATCTATCGTATTTTTGACAGTCAAACTAGATTTGGTTTCAATAAAAAGACTAAAACAAAATTAAATAGTTGCATGAAACAAAAAAAATCTCAAAACTTTAAGCTTTGAGATTTTTTTTCGTTTGTAAATATTTGAATTAATTTTTGCCGCTGCTACCTACTCCTGCTTCTTTTTCTTTTAAAGCTTCTTGCATTGGGTTAGCGCCTCTATTAAATGATCGCTGTTTTATTAATTGAAATTTTGTAGGCGATTCTGGCTCTCTAGGAAACATATTATTTGATGTATCAATATCAGCAGTCTCAAAATAAGGATCTAATTTAAATTTCTTTACTTTTTTAGCGGTTGGAATTGTTTTTGTAATTTCAACATCGTTTAATCTCCATATTTCAGCTGGATATCTAAAATCCTCCGTAGTTCCATCTTCAAATTCGGCTTGAATAATCACTGGCATTACCAAACCACCTTTGTTTTTAATTTTTATTGCATAATAATTCATGCCAGATGCTAACAGTTTTTGATCTTCTGCAGATAATGTAGATTTATAGGCATCAAACTTCTTTTGATCTGAATCCGTAACTTTATAAGGATCATAGGTATTATAGAAATCCTTCATACTTGGATCTGCTTCTACAACTGATTGAGGAATATCTTTTTGATTTCTCATAGTGCTTAAAGTCTTCTTTTTGTCCTCTGCCTCTTTTTTTGATTCTGCTTTTGTAATTTCTGGATTTTGAGTATCTAAAGCAAACCATTGTACTTCTACCATATCTTGGTCTGTAGCTTCAACAGAATAAAACCAACCTTTCCAAAACCAATCCAAATCTACTCCTGAAGCATCCTCGAGAGTTCTAAAAAAATCTGCAGGCATTGGGCTTTTAAAAGCCCATCTTCTAGCGTATTCTTTAAATGCCGCATCAAAAAGCTGACGTCCCATTACGGTTTCTCTTAAAATATTTAAACCTGTAGCTGGCTTAGCATAAGCATTAGGACCAAAAGCCATTATATTATCAGAAGAAGTCATAATTGGAACTTGTTGAGAAGGAGCTGTTTTCATGTAAGGAACAATGTTTTGAGGCTCTCCCCTTCTTGATGGATAGTTTTTATCCCATTCTTGTTCGGCTAGATACTGACAAAAAGTATTCAATCCTTCATCCATCCATGACCATTGTCTTTCGTCCGTATTTACAATCATCGGAAAGAAATTATGCCCAACTTCGTGAATTATAACTCCAATCATTCCATATTTTGTTGCTTCAGAATACGTACCATCGGTTTCGGGTCTTCCTCCATTAAAACTTATCATAGGATATTCCATTCCGCCACCAGCTGTAGCATGACAAGAGATAGCAACAGGGTAAGGATATTCGATCGTACGATTTCCATAGGATCTCAATGTATGTTCTACCACTCTTGTAGAATATTTTTCCCAAAGTGGATTTCCTTCTTTAGAATAAAAAGACATACTCCATATTTTTCTTCCATTATTATATACATCGGTTTGCATAGCATCCCAAATAAACCTACGAGAAGAAGTAAATGCGAAATCTCTAACATTTTTTGCGGTATAAATCCAGCTTTTCTTATTGGTACTTTTTGTTTTTATTCGCTCTTCTGCCTCTGCTTGATTAGCAATAATTATAGGTGTTTTAGAGGTAGCGGCAGTTTTCATTCTGTCTAATTGACTTTTGGAAAGTACTTTTGCATAGTTTTGGCATTCTCCTGTAGCACCCACTAAATGATCGTCAGGTACAGTAATTTCTACCTTATAATCACCAAATGGCAAGGTAAATTCTCCTTGACCAAGAAACTGCTTATGCTGCCAACCACTCACATCATCATACACACACATACGAGGAAACCAATGGGCAATAAAGTAATTATAATTGCCATCTTTTTCAAAATATTCATAACCTGAACGTCCGTAATAGGCAGTGATATTATATTCCCATTCTATTTTAATTGATACTGAAATACTTGGTTTAAGACTAATCGGCAAATCAACCCTCATCATTGTCCCATTGATGGTATACGGTATGTTTAATCCTTTCATATCTTTAACTGATTTTATTTTGTATCCATATACTTTATCTGCTGATATAGTGGTATTTACAGAACTAGGCGAATTTAAACCAGAGAGTTGATTGGTAGACATTTGATTTGAAATTCCACCCGTTTTAGATAAAGCATTGGTTGAGTTTTTTTCAAATAAATTTTGATCCAACTGCAGCCAAAGGTATTTTAGATCATCCGTAGAAAAATTTGTATACGTTATTATTTCTGAACCTATTATCTTTTGATTTACATCATCCAGCTCAGCTTTAATATCATAATCTGCTTTATTTTGAAAATAATCTTTCCCAGGGGCTCCTGAAGCGGTCCTAAAAGTATTAGGCGTAGGCAATTGATTCCCCATTTGTTCAAAACGAGTATTTGCATTATAATTTGAAGGAGGAGGGCCTTGTGCAAAAACTCCAAGACTAATAAAGAAAAATGCGAATAAAAAACGTATTTTCATTTAATTTATTGATTAAGTTTAAAATTGAATGCGAAAATATTGCTTTTTTTCGAGAAATACCAATCGGTGTTTAAAAACTAAAAGAATGCAAAAAAAAATGGCACTAGAATTAAAAAAATATTTAAATAAAATCCTGAATATAGTTACTTTTTGCACACCCTTGAATTACTTTTGAGTTTAAAAAATAAAAAAAGAAATGGCAGGAATATTAGATTTGATAGGAAACACACCCTTGGCTGAAATTAAAAAACTCAATCCAAACCCAAAGGTGAAAATTTTTGCAAAATTGGAAGGAAATAACCCTGGAGGAAGTGTAAAAGACAGGCCTGCTTTAAATATGATTAAAAGTGCCTTAGAACGGGGGGAAATAAAGCCAGGAATGAAACTAATAGAAGCAACAAGTGGCAATACTGGAATAGCATTGGCTATGATTGCCAGCTTATTTGAATTAGAAATTGAGCTCATTATGCCTTCTAATTCGACCAAAGAGCGGGTACTTACAATGGAAGCTTATGGAGCAAAAGTGATTTTATTAGACAATATTGAGGTATGTAGAGACTATGCTGATGAAAAATCACAATCTGAAGAATACTTACAATTGAATCAATTTGCGAACATAGATAACTATCTAGCTCATTATAAGACCACTGGACCTGAAATTTGGAAAGATACGAATAAGCAGATTACCCATTTTTTAGCATCGATGGGTACCACTGGTACAATAATGGGAACCTCCATGTTTTTAAAAGAGCAAAATCCAGAAATTCAAATAGTAGGATGTCAACCTACAGAGGGCTCTTCGATTCCTGGTATTAGACGATGGCCAAAAGAATATTTACCTAAAATTTTTGACCCAAAGCGTGTTGACAGGGTTTTTGATATATCCCAAGCAGAATCTATTGATATGGCTAGAAAATTAGCAAAAATCGAAGGGATTTTTGGGGGTATGAGTACGGGTGGTCAAGCCGCTGCTGCTTTTAAGCTTGCCTCTGAATTAGATTCAGGTCTTATTGTTTTTATCTGTTGTGATAGAGGAGATAGGTATTTAAGTAGTGATTTATTTGGATAAAAAGTATGCTTAAAATTGAAAAACCTAAAAACTTTGTTAATTTATCAGCCCCATTTAGCAGGATTTCTCCGCCATTTTTTCAAAGATTCCAAATCTTTATTTTGTATATAATCTTGTTTTAAAGCCTCATCAATTAAGTAATTATAATTGCTTAAAGTAACTAATTTAAGATTCTTTTCAGAAAAATTATTTGCAGCGGTTTTAAAACCATAAGTAAAAATGGCAATCATTCCTACAACTTCGATGCCTTGCTCCATCAATGCTTCGGCGGCTTTTATGGAACTTCCACCAGTTGAGATCAAATCTTCTAAGACCACAACTTTTTGCCCTTTTTCTATTTTCCCTTCTATTTGGTTGCCCATTCCGTGCTCTTTTGGTTTAGGTCTAACATAGGCAAAAGGCAATTTTAAATAATCTGCCACTAAAGCACCTTGGGCTATTCCTGCAGTGGCGACACCAGCAATTAAATCTGCATCTGGAAAATTCTTTTTTATGGCCTTAGCAAGTGCTTTCTTTATGAAGTTTCTAGCCTCTACATTAGAAAGAGTTATTCTATTGTCGCAATAAATAGGAGAATTCCAACCTGAACTCCATTTAAAAGGTTTTCCAGGGCTAAGTTTTACGGCTTTAGTTTTTAATAAAAAAGTAGCAATTTTACGTGCAGCATTCATTTAAATTTTCTCAATAAAAGTTAAAATGCTTAGTCTTCTTTGCGATAAATTAAAATTTTGTCAATTCTATTTTTATCCATATCAACAATTTCAAACTCAAAATCACCCCATTCAAACTTGTCGCCTGTTCCGGGAATCTCCTTTAAAATATCTAGAGCAAAACCTCCCATAGTATCGAAACCTGTGTAATCTTTTCGGTTTGGCAAATCTACTTCAAACTCGTTTAAAAAATCATCAAAAGGTAAAGAAGCATCAATTAAAAAACTACCGTCCTCCCTTTTCGTAATTTCAAACTCAAACTCGTTTGTTTCAGAAATATCTCCAACTAAAGCATCAAGTATATCGTTCATTGTCACTAATCCTACTACATTACCATATTCGTCAACAATAACTCCAAAATGAATTCTTTCTTCTTGAAACTTTTCTAATACTTGATAAGCATGATTATTTTCAGGAATATATAGTGGGCTTCTTAAATTTGTATCTAAAGCTATTAATTCATCGTCTAAGGATTTTCCTAACAAGTCTTTAATGTATAATAAACCTACCATTTCATTTATTCCATCTCGACAAACGGGGTAAACTGAATGCTTTTTGGTAATAATTTTCTCTTTATTTATCTCGAAATCATCGTCTAAATCTAAAAAGGTAACTTCATTAATATTTGTCATTAAAGAAGTAATTTTTCTATCCCCCAGATGAAAAACATTCTGAACAATTTCATGTTCAATTTCTTCTATAGTACCACCGCTCGCTCCTTCCTGCATTAAGTTTTTAATTTCTTCTTCTGTTACAGAACTATCGTTTTCTTTTAATCCTATTATTTTAAAAATAAGATCTGAAGTAATACTTAAAAGCCAGATAAAAGGAGAAGTAACGAGGGAAATGAATTTCATTGGTTTTACAGAAGCCATTGCAATTTCTTCTGCTTTTGCCATCCCTATTCTTTTAGGAACTAATTCTCCAAAAATTAGCGTAAAAAATGTCACAATCAATGTAATTAAGAATACAGAAATTGTTTCAGCATATACCTTAATTCCTTCAAATTGCTCGAAAAAGGGAATCAAATATCCTTTAAAAGTATCTCCTGAATAGATACCTGTAAGAATACTAATTAAAGTAATGCCGATTTGAACTGTTGAAAGAAATTTTCCCGGTGAATTTGCTAAAGTTAAAGCTGCAGCTGCTAATTTATTTCCGTTTTTTGCTGAGATATCTAGTTTTGTTTTTCTTGAAGAAACTAAGGCAATTTCTGCCATAGAAAACAAACCATTAATAAGTATTAAAATGATTATTATAATTATTTCCATTAAAAGTATCGACAACTAACTTAAGTTGTCTAATCTGATTTTACTGCAAAGTAACAAATTTTTAAAAAACAAATCGACAATAGAATTAAAAAAAATAGTTGGGAAACATGAAAACATAATAAATACATTAATTTTGTGACTTAAATTTAGTTTATGCATATTTTCGTCAACAATAAACCTGTAGAAATTCTTAAAAAAAGTGAAAACTTATCCATTCAATCTGGAGATTGTGATAAAGTTTATGACATTATCAATGATTTTGTTCCCTTTTCAAATTTAAAAGGAAGAGTTCTAATTAAATCAGCTGATTATACTAATATTTTAAGATTTATTGAATTTGCCCAAAAAAACAAATTAGAGGATCTAATTAGTTTAAAATTTGAAGTGGAAGATAAAGCTAAAATAAAAAATAAAATTAAATCATCCCTTTCTGTCATTAAAGCTGCTGGAGGTATAGTAATAAATCAAGAAAATAAAATACTGATGATGAAGCGTTTAGGTTTTTGGGATTTGCCAAAAGGAAAAGCTGATTTAGGAGAAAAATCGAAAGAAACTGCAAATAGAGAAGTAGAAGAAGAATGTGGAATAAAGGTAAACGTAAATGAAAAAATTTGTACAACTTGGCACACTTATTTGCTTAAAGGAAATTTGGTAATTAAACAAACCAAATGGTTTTCAATGGATTTGATAAATGATAAAAAAATGAAACCACAAACCGAAGAAGGAATAGAAGAATTGAAATGGATGACCAAAGATGAAGTAAAAAAAGCTTTAGAAAAGTCATATTCTTCCATAGAATATGTAATTCAGACCAAGTTTCCAGAAATAAATCTAAATAAAATAACTTTAATCTAAGTTTTTAAATTTTAATATTTTCAAAAATGTCTTTTAAAATAAGAATATTAGTAGTAGGATGTGGGAACATGGGTGCCTCACATGCTATGGCATACCAATCAATTGATGATTTTGAAATTTGTGGGATAGTTTCTACGGGAAATAGTAAGGAAATACTCAATCAAAAACTTGGTGGTGGATATGAGCTTTTTTCTGATTATAAAAGTGCATTAGCAATAACAAAGCCAGATGCAGTTTGTATTTCTACCTATCCAGATACGCATGAAACTTATGCTTTGGAAGCCTTGGAAGCTGGGTGCCATGTATTTATAGAAAAGCCTCTTGCCGACTCTGTGGAAGGCGCAATAAGAGTTGCAAATGCAGCTAAAAAAGCGAATAAAAAATTAGTTATTGGTTATATTTTAAGGGTACACCCTTCCTGGGAGAAATTTGTTGAAGTAGCCCAAAGTATGGGCAAACCATTAGTAATGAGAATGAATTTGAATCAACAAAGTCATGGAATTATGTGGAATGTTCATAGAAACTTAATGAAAAGCCTAAGTCCAATTGTAGATTGTGGTGTGCATTATATAGATGTAATGTGTCAAATGACACGTTCAAAACCCATCTGGGTGTCGGCTATAGGTGCAAGAATGACAGATGATATTCCTACAGGTAACTATAATTATGGGCAATTACAAATCAGATTTGAAGATGGCTCTGTAGGTTGGTATGAAGCAGGATGGGGACCCATGATGAGCGAAACCGCATTTTTCATAAAAGATGTAATTGGTCCAAAGGGCTGCGTATCAATTGTTGCAAAAGATGCAAGTGCAAAAGGTCAATCGGATAATGTAGATGCTCATACTAAAACAGAGTCTTTAAAAGTTCATTACGCTGATATTGATGAAAACAACAATTTCACCAAAATGGATGAATGGATTGATTTGACAGATGAGCCTGATCATAATGAGCTTTGCAAAAGAGAGCAATTGTATTTTCTAAAAGCAATTAAAGAAGATGTTGATTTAACAAACCATATAGATGATGCTGTAAATAGTTTAAAAATAGCATTTGCTTGTGATGAATCTGTAAAAACAGGTGAGGTGATAAAATTATAGAAGACAAATTTTAGATTTTTCATGAAATAATTATGAGAATATAATATATTTCGAATGGAAAAGTGCCCCACTACTATTTTTTGAATTCTACTTTTTTAACATTTTCAAAACCAAATCTATTGGCAATGACTCAGCATTTGAATTTTGAAAACCTGTCATGGGCTTTGCTGCAAAAAGTGAGTTGATTATTGCCTCTTCAGTTGCTTCAATTGCTGATTCAAATAACATGTCTAAATCATTGTTCCTTAAAACTCTGAAAGCCTCAAAACTTTCTTTTGTTTCATGCGGAATCCTCAAATCACTTGCGGTAGAAACAGCAATTACATAATCTCCTGAACCATTAGCTGCCATTCCACCTGTTCGAGACAATCCCAGCATTGCCCTTGAAGCTAGTCTTTTTAAATTTTTTGCATTTAAAGGAGCATCGGTAATTACTACCATCATACATGAACCATCTTCTTTATAAATTTGATCTAGCTTAGAAAATTTATGCTTTCCTATCTCCTTTCCAACAGGCAATCCATTTATTTGCAAAACACCTCCAAAATTAGATTGGACCAAAACTCCTACGGTAAAACCTCCTTTGGATTTAGGAAGAATTCGCGATGATGTGCCAATTCCACCTTTAAAACTTAAGCATTGAGTACCAGTTCCAGCACCTACATTGCCTTCCTCTACTGGACCTGCTTTTGCTGCTAATACACTTGCCAGCATATTTTCTCGAGTCAACACTCTTGCTCTGATATCATTTAATCCTCCATCATTGGTTTCGCCAACTACCGCATTTACACTTTTTACATTAATATTTTCAGGAAAAGAAAAAGTATAATCAATTAAAGCTTCAATAGCTGGTGCAACTGACAATGTATTTGTCAATAAAATAGGTGTTTCTAAATTCCCTAGTTCTTCAACTTGGCTATAACCGGCCAATTTTCCAAAGCCATTTCCAATATAAATGGCAGCTGGGACTTTATTTTGAAAAATATTTTCTGAATGTGGCAGTATCGCCGTTACTCCTGTATGAATATTTGTTCCTTTATTTAAAGTAAAATGTCCAACTTTTACACCCGGCACATCAGTTATAGCATTTAGTTTACCAGTCTGGAACACCCCAATATCTATACCATAATCTCTTGCTCTTTTGGTTTGGGCTTTTGAACTAATACTTATAAATAATACTAAAAATAATAGGATATTTGCTTTCATGCATATGATTAAAAAACAAAACTAGACATTTTTTCTACTCCATAACCTGGGAATTGTTTAATTATTTTAACCAATTTACTATTTTTCTAAAGCCCATTCAAAACAGAGATGCCTTATTGAAAAACATCGTTTGTTAAACTAACTAGAATAAGAATTCTTTCATTTTAAATTTCTTTTTTAGTAGCTACTATTTTTCTATAAATTTAATATCCAAGTACTTTTATTCACTTTCATATTTAAACTAATCTTATATTTTTAGTAACTATTTCCAAAAGGTTTAAAATTGAATCCAAGATGGACATTTGATAATGTACAATTGTTACGGGTAAAAAGAATAAAA
>DAIQBE010000061.1:0-10448 GCA_036781325.1 Leadbetterella sp.
TTTCCCTCTATAAAAAAACCGAGCTGTTCTAAAAATGATTTTCTATTTTTGTGCTTTATTATAAAAATGATCATATTTTGAATAAAAACCAATAAATGACAACCCATACTTTAAAGCTTAAAAAACCTATTGCATTTATTGACCTTGAAACAACAGGAATAAATATATCAAAAGATAGAATTGTTGAAATTTCAATTGCAAAAGCAAATGTTGACGGAAGCGTTGAATTAAAAACAAAACGCGTAAATCCCAACATGGCCATTCCTTTGGAATCTAGTTTAATTCATGGTATTTATGATGAAGATGTAAAAGACGAACCAAGTTTTAGACAATTAGCAAAATCGTTGGCTCAATTTTTAGAAGGTTGTGACTTGGCAGGATTTAATAGCAATCGCTTTGATATTCCAATGCTGGTTGAAGAATTTTTACGAATTGATAACACTACTTTTGATATAAAAAATCGAAAATTTGTTGATGCTCAGCGTATTTTTCATTTAATGGAACCGCGAACTTTAGTAGCTGCTTACAAATATTATTGTGGAAAATCTCTTGAAAATGCTCATAGTGCAGAGGCTGACACTTTAGCCACTCTTGAAGTAGTATGTGCGCAAGTAGAAAAGTACGAAGGAGTGAAAATGAAAAATGAAAAAGGTGAAGAATATGAGCCAATTCAAAATGACATAGAAGCTTTACACAAATTGAGTTCAAACAATTTAGTAGATTTTGCTCAAAGAATGACATATAATGCGAAGGGCGAAATAGTTTTTAACTTTGGTAAAAATGCTGGAAAAAAAGTAGAAGATGTATTAACTAGAGAACCTCAATATTATGATTGGATCATTAATAATGATTTTCCTTTAGACACAAAAAGAAAGCTGACTGAAATAAAACTGAAAATGAGAATGTAAGATTTTGTTATTTTTTGAAGGTTTTTTTGTTGAATAGTTTTAATTTTGTCAAAATTTAGATAATCTTTCAAAGTATAATGCTTGAAAATACCTTAGATAGAGTCCCAAATGTTTTTATGCAAGTGCAACTGGTAAACTATGTTTTATTAGCCACTATGTTGTTTGTAATAGGCATAATTGGTGTTTTAATTAGACGCAATGCAATTATAATATTTATGTCTATTGAGCTTATGCTCAATGCCGTAAATCTTCTTTTAATTGCTTTTTCTTCTTACAAATCAGATCCAAATGGTCAAATTTTTGTATTCTTTATTATGGCTGTAGCCGCCGCGGAAGTTGCTGTAGGCTTGGCTATAATTGTTATGATTTACAGAAACATAAGAACTATAGATATTGGTCTTTTAAATAAACTTAGAGGATAAATCATAATCAATAAAATTTTATTTATGTCATTAATAGCTCTAATCCCCCTAATTCCCTTCATCGGCTTTTTGATTAATGGTTTAGGCTTTAGAAAAATCTCTAAAACTTTGGTGCCTATTATTGGTACTGGGGCATCATTAATCTCCTTTCTTTTGGTGTTTATAGTTTATTTACAAATAGGTAACAATCCTGAACCTACCGTGGTTAAACTTTTTGATTGGATTACTGTAGGAAGTTTAAATATAAATTTTGCTTTTCAAATAGACCAGTTAACGTTCATTATGCTGTTTGTTATAACTGGTGTGGGTACATTAATACATCTTTATTCTGCAGGATATATGAGTCATGATGAAGGATATGGCAAGTTTTTTTCATTTCTCAATCTTTTCTTGTTTTCAATGCTCGTTTTAGTGATGGGCTCTAACTTCTTAATGATGTTTATTGGTTGGGAAGGAGTAGGTTTATGTTCTTTTTTATTAATTGGTTTTTGGAATAAAAATTCAGATTTTGGCAATGCTGCTAGGAAAGCTTTCATAATGAACCGAATTGGTGATTTGGGTTTCTTGATAGGTATTTTCCTAATCTTTCAAAGCTTTGGAACCATAGAATATTTAGAAGTCTTCGAAAAAGCCAAATCTTTTGAAGTATCCAATCCACTTATAGGGGCTATTACATTTTTTCTTTTTATTGGAGCCATGGGTAAATCGGCACAAATCCCTCTTTTTACTTGGCTTCCTGATGCTATGGCGGGTCCTACCCCTGTTTCGGCCCTCATACACGCAGCCACTATGGTGACTTCGGGCATTTACATGATCGTACGGTCCAATGTTTTATATACCCTATCACCAGCCACTTTGGAGTTTGTAGCTTGGATAGGTTTGGCAACGGCCTTGTTAGGGGCTACCATTGGTTTGTTTCAAAATGACATAAAAAAAGTTTTAGCTTATTCTACTGTAAGTCAATTGGGATATATGTTCTTGGGATTGGGTGTTATGTCTTACTCATCAGGATTATTTCATGTTATAACCCATGCATTTTTTAAAGCTCTTTTATTTTTAGCGGCTGGTAGTGTTATTCATGCCATGAGCGACGAGCAAGACATAAGAAAAATGGGAGGTCTTTGGGGGAAAATAAAAATCACCGCTATTACTTTTTTAATAGGAACAGTGGCCATTAGTGGCTTACCACCATTTTCAGGTTTTTTCTCTAAAGATGAAATATTAGCCCATGTTTTTGAACACAATAAAATTATGTGGGCGTTAGCTCTCTTAGGTTCTTTTATGACTGCGTTTTATATGTTTCGATTGTTTTTTGTCACCTTCAAAGGTAGCTTTAGAGGCACGCATGATCAAGAACATCATTTACATGAATCACCGGCCACTATGACTATCCCTTTGATGGTTTTAGCTTTGCTTTCTATAGTGGGGGGGTTAATTGGAATTCCTGAAGTTTTCCATTTTTCACATCAATTAAATTTGTTTCTAAGCCCAATTTATGAAGGCTCCAGAGCCGTAAACTCTTCATTTGAGCAAGTTCACCTTTCTCATAGTACGGAATGGATACTTATGGCAGTTTCTGTGGCTGTGGCCTTAATTGCCATTATTTTTTCTTATTTTATTTTTGGGAATGGCAAGAACGTTCCTGAGGATGATTCAGAAGTTTCAGGTATAAAGAAAATAGTGTATGATAAATATTATATTGATGAAATTTATCAAAAAGTTTTTGTTTACCCCGTCAACTTTTTATCTAGTTTTTTTGGTACTACCCTTGATAGAAAAATTTTAGATGGTGCTGTGAATGGAATTGGAAAAAGCGTGTTGGGTGCCAGCGGTATTTTAAGGAAAATGCAAGTTGGCAGTACAGGAAGCTATTTATTTTTCATAACTGTGGGTATTATTTTAGTTTTAGGGTTGGGATTAATGCCTCAATTGATAGATGCATTAAAATCTGTAGGTAAATAACATTTAACAAACTTTTTAAAAGCCCTTTATGATAACGCTTTTATTATTGATACTTCCTTTAGTTGCAGGTTTACTTTTAATGTTAACCAGTGCGACTAATTCCAGAAACCTACATGTCCTCGCATCTATTTTAGCTTTAGCAGAATGTGTGCTCAGCGTTTTTGGTTTAAATGCTTTTTTAAAAAACCCTGAAGATAGTCTTTTAGTTTTTAATGCTTCTTGGTTAAAAGATTTTTCGATTAATTTTCACTTGGGCTGGGATGGGCTAAGTGCTTTGATGATTCTTTTAACTACTATCGCAGGGCTTTTGATAATTTTAAGCATTAAAAATGTAAATTATGAAAACAAGAATAGGCTTTATGCTTTTTTGTTTTTTGCTCAAACAGCACTTATTGGGGTGTTTTCCGCAAAAGATATTTTTGTTTTTTATTTTTTCTTTGAAATAGCCTTAATACCTGTGTATTTGATTTCAAATATTTGGGGAGGGGCAAATGCTTCAAAAATTACTTTTAAAATGTTTGTCTATACGGTTTTTGGAAGTTTGTTTATGTTGGTAGCTTTTGTTTTGCTTTATATGAGAGCCCAAACATCGGATATTGCATCGCTAAAAGCCACAATTAGTTTATTGCCTGAGTATATTCAGTATTTTTTGTTTTGGGGTTTTCTTTTAGCTTTTTTGATAAAGATGCCTGTTTTTCCATTTCACACCTGGCTGCCCGATGCCTACAGTGATTCACCTACGCCTTCCACTATGCTTTTGTCAGGTTTATTGTCAAAAATGGGGGTGTATGGTTTGTTAAGAATTTTGCTGCCTTTGGCTCCATTGGGAGTATCAAACTACGGTTTTATTATAGTAATACTTTCCATTATAGGTTTGATTTATGGCTCTATAATAGCTATTCAACAAGACAGTATTAAGCGATTAATAGCCTATTCATCCTTTGCTCATATGGGTATTATGGCAGGTGCTGTTTTAACCCAAACACAGGTGGGAATTCAAGGAGCTATTTTCCAAATGGTGGCCCATGGCTTTAATGTGGTAGGTTTGTTTTTTATTGCCAAAATAATTTTTGAAAGAACCGGCTCAAGAAGTCTGAATACACTAGGAGGAATAGCCCAAAAAGCACCTATGCTTTCTGTTGCATTTATGATTTTGGTCCTTGGAAGTGTAGCATTGCCTCTTACCAATGGGTTTGTTGGAGAATTTTTAATGTTAAAGTCTCTTTTTGATTACAATGCTATTTATGGCTCAATTGCAGGTTTAAGTGTTATTTTTGGTGCAGTATATATGTTGCGCGTTTTTCAAAAAACTATGTTTGGTCCCTTAAATGATAAGTATTCTAGTTTTCAAGATTTAAATACATCAGAGCTAATGGTATTGATTCCTATAGTGATTATCGTAGTGGTTACTGGAGTATTTCCAAATTTAATTTTGAGTATAAGTAAGCCGTTTGCGGAAAGTTTAAATATGGCTTTAAAATAATTTAATAAAAACAATTCAAATGCTTTTTGTGATTTGAGTTTTCTAATATCGATAGTATGTATCCAATAATTCTATTGTCTGTTTCTGGGTTGATTACCTTGTTTTTAGGTTTTTCTAAAAACAAAGCCATACTACTTCCCGCCACCCTTTTGTTTTTAATTTCCGCTTTTTTAATCGGTTTATTAGATTGGAATAAGCCAGGTCAATATTTTAATGGCATGTTGGAAATAACTAATTTGGGTATCGTTATTCAATCTATAATTTTGCTATCCGCCATTTTTATTGTTGCTTTAAGTAGTAAACAATTTGACGATGCATACGCTCATCCTGCCGAGTTGTTTGCAATTATTCAACTTTCTTTAGTAGGTGCATTAATGATGGTGACCTATCAGAATTTTATTATGCTTTTCCTAGGATTAGAAATTCTTTCAGTGGCATTATATGTATTAACTGGTAGTGATAAACGAAATCTGAGAGGTAATGAAGCAGCCATAAAGTATTTTCTAATGGGAGCATTTGCTACAGGTATTTTACTTTTTGGAATTGCCATGCTTTATGGTGGCACGGGTTCTTTTGCAATTACTGGAACCGCGACAATGATAAAAATGTATCCGGAAGCTAAGATTTTCTATTGGATAGGAATGATAATGATATTAGTAGGCTTACTTTTTAAAGTTTCGGCTGCACCTTTTCATTTCTGGACAGCAGATGTATATCAAGGAGCCCCTACCATTTTTACTGCATTCATGGCTACAATCGTAAAGACTTCTGGATTTTTTGCTTTATATAGAATAGTAAGTATCTCTTTTGGAAATGATTATTCTATTTGGTCAAATATTCTAATTGGCTCAATTGCTTTAAGTTTGGTAATAGGAAACGTTTCAGCGGTTTTTCAATCTAGCTTTAAAAGGATGCTTGCGTTTTCGAGTATTTCACAAGCTGGATTTATGTTACTGAGCCTAATTGGATTAAGCACTATGTCTGCTTCTAGTTTAGGTTTTTATTCACTCAGCTACGCTTTGGCTACGGTTACGGCATTTGGAGTATTTATGGTCGTTTCAGCTAATCAATTAGAAAATGGAAGACCAAACGAAAACATTGAAGTTTTTAAAGGGCTATATAAAAGAGAGCCCATGCTTGCCGTGGCCTTGGTTATTTCCATGCTGTCTTTATCTGGAATTCCCCTTACTTCTGGTTTTTGGGGGAAATTCTTTGTTTTTAATGATGCGGCCTCCAAAGGATTTGTCTGGATTATTGTCTTAGCAGTGGTGATGTCAACAGTTTCACTTTATTACTATTTTAAGCCAATCCGAGCCACGTTTGATGAAACTGATGCTACCCTTGCTCCTATTGAAGTTCCATTATTAACTAAAATGGTATTAATTGTTTGTTGTTTATTAATTGTTTTACTCGGTATAGCCCCTCAATTATTAAAAGGACTTATTTGATTTTTTAACTTTCTACTTTGTAAAAAAATTGAAAAATAGTTGTTCTTTTTTTTATTTGAGTGTTGAGAAACTTGAAAATTTTATTATAAAAATTAACCGCTATGATTGTTAATCATCCTCGAAATTTAATAAATCGGAAAGATTAACAAACAATAGCATTACCTTTTGACAAATAATAAATAGGAATAAGAAGTTTTTAAAAAACTAATTCTTTGCCCAATAATCCAATACCATTACCTTGTCTAAATAAGGTCCTAATATTTTCCCAAATGCCTTGTGGTCAGGATGTGGCAAATAGATGGCTCTATCTTCTTCACTTTTAAAAGTTAAGAAAAAAACATGGGTAAAACCCTGGTCAAGTCCTTCTGGACTATTGTTTGTGCCCCATTCATACCCTTTTATTTCTTTTATTTTAGAAGGTAAAGCTCTAAATGCATCTTCCACTTTTTTTACGTCATCTGCAGATGCAGTTTCTTTAAATTTAAACATAACTACGTGTCGTAGTTCTTTTTTCTGAGCTTTTGAATCTACATTTTGCGACATAATTAAAACAAAAATAAGTAAAAATTTAAAAATAAAAATCTTGGAGAAAGTTGGAATAATATTCATTTTTAGGTTTTGATAATTTAACAAATATATACTAAAATACTGACTTTTTAATTTTTTGAAATTAGGTTTTTGAAGGACAACATAAAATTCATGTTTCTCAAAGAAACCGTTCTATTTATTCTTTGTTGCTATCATTTTTACCTTGTAACGCCAGCCTTCTTTTGTTCCCTTTTTTTGTAAGCATTTCTGTTAACCATGTCGTTAGGGTAGGTGAAAAATTTCCTATTTTTGCTAGTAATCCTCTGCTATTGGGCACTAATATTTCAATCTTTTTTTTGCCCAATGCCTTATCAAAAACTGCTGTTTCAATATCTGAAACGTTTAATACATGAGTTCCTGAAAAAGTTAATGCGGCGGCTTGGTTAGTCAGCTGGTCAGTAAGCATTTGGGTATTCACTAAATCTGGACAAATAACAGATATTAAAATTCCAAGCTTTTTTAAATCCTCCACCAGCGAAAGACTAAATGCTCTTACTCCAAACTTACTTGCCGAGTATTCAGATAGTCCGTTTATAGGAGCAACACCAGCAAGAGATGCGATGTTAATAATATGTCCATTACCTGTTTTTTTTAAAATATTGGAGGCTACTTTCGTACCATACATCACTCCCTTTAGATTAACGTCTATTTGATAGTCGATAGATTGAAACGTTATATCCGAAATATAGTTTGGAGAAACTACTCCGGCATTGTTAATCCAAATTTGGGGTGTGTGGAAACTATTTTGAAGTTTTTTTTCTATCAATTCCCAATTTGATTTATTGCTAACGTCCAGTGAAACTATCTCAAAGCTATCGGACTCCCAGCTTTTAGTATAAGCTTCTAGCTCTGAAATTACAATATCAGCCAACCAAACAAAATATCCTTTTTCGTGAAAACAGGAAGATAAATGTTTTCCAATGCCTCTGGCCGCCCCCGTTACAAAAACCGATTTCTGAAAACTCATAGTATAAACTAATTGCTTTGACTAAGAAAATACTTTTATTTTATGAACCAAAATGTTTTCTTAACTTTATTTAAATTTCTACTTTTATTTTAATGAATCTTATTTTATACACTATTTTTTTCCTTTTGATAGCATTTGTTAGTATATATATTCACTTGAGAAGAAAAGTTACCTCGCATATTCCTAACAATTTTCCGAATGAAAAAAACAGAAGTCTGCTTATAAAAAACAAAAAGGTAATAGTATGCTTTGGAGATAGCAATACGCATGGCAACGTTAGTTACGACTGGGTTTCTGACTTGATAAATGATTTGCCAAATTTTCAGATTTTTAATGCTGGGTTAAATTCAGACCTAAGCTTTTCTCTTTTAAAACGCGTTGAAGATGTGATTGATTGTAACCCAGATTTCATCACAATTTTGATTGGAACAAATGATATTAATGCAGCTTTTGCTAAAAAATCATTGAAAAGATACATTTCAACAGGTAAAATCTCAAAAAGTGAAATCCCAAACCTCACAACTTTTGAAAAAAATTTAGTAAAAACCGTGGAAATATTCCAACTAAAAACTAAGGCTAAAATTGCATTAATGACATTACCACTTATGGGGGAAGACCTAAAATCTGAGATAAACAAAATAGCCGATACCTACAGTGAGGTCATTGAAAAAGTGTCTTTTAAGTATAAAATCAATTGTTTACCCATTAGAAGTCAACAAAAAGAGTATTTAATAAAAAAACCTTCGATTACACCTTATAGATTTGAACAGTATTTCATATTATTGAACAAGTCAGTACTTTTACATTATATTTTTGGGTTTTCGTGGGATAAAATATCAAATTTGCATAAAACTCAGTTAAGTCCAGATTTTTTGCATCAAAATTCAAAAGCTGGAAAAATGATAAAAGAACAAGTTTTAAATTGGATAAATAAATGAGTAAAGTTTGTATTATTGGGGCTGGTCCTTCAGGTTTGGCAGCAGCCAAAGTCTTAAAAGAAAACAATATTTCTTTTGATTGCTTTGAAAAAGGCTCAAAAATAGGAGGTGTTTGGCGATACAAAAACGATAACGGGCTTTCTGCAGCATACAAGTCGTTACATATCAATACCAACAGAATGATAATGGCATATTCTGATTTCCCTATGCCTGAAAGCTATCCTATGTTTCCACACCATACCGACATTGTTACTTATTTTGAAAGATATGCTGAGCATTTTGGCATTTTATCACATTTTATTTTCAATACCACTGTTACACAAATTGATATATTAGTAGAAGGTTTCTTGGTGCACTTCAATAATTTGGAATCGAAAAAATATGAAAAAATTATAGTTGCAAATGGCCATCATTGGAATCCTCGTATGCCTAATCCAGCATTTACTGGTCATTTTACAGGCGAAGCCATTCATTCGCACGATTATAAAGAAGTAGAACAAGTTACCAACAAAAATTTATTAATAGTAGGAATTGGAAATTCTGCTGTGGACATTGCTTGTGAAGCGGCCAGAACGCATTCTGGAAATGTAGTAATTTCTTCTAGAAGTGGGGCTTATATAGTGCCAAACTGGATCTGGAGTTTGCCATTTGATAGTTTAGCAAATCCACTCACTGCTAAACTTCCACTTTGGATGCAAAGAAAACTTTTAGGACTAACCCTTTGGCTGGCTCGCGGAAAACAAGAAGATTTTGGTGTTCCTAAACCCAACAGACCTCTGTTAAGCGAGCACCCTACGCTATCACAAGATTTATTAAATCTTTCAGGAAGAGGGTTAATTAAATTCAAACCAGATATCGAAAGATTTGAAGGTAAAGAAGTCTTTTTTAAAGATGGATCCTCCCAATCATTTGATTTGATTATTTACGCTACTGGATATAAAGTAACTTTTCCGTTTTTGAAACAAATTCCCGCATTCGATGTAGAAGAAACCAACGACATTCGCTTGTATAAAAAAGTTATTCACCCAGATTATGAAAATTTGTATTTTGTGGGACTTTTGCAACCCTTAGGAGCTATTATGCCTTTGGCAGAAATACAAGCTAAATGGATAGCGAATCTAATAAATAAAAAAGCGAAGTTGCCAAGCAATGAAATCATGAAAAAAGAAATTGAAAAAGATACTACAAAACTTAAAGTAAGATACAAAACAAGTGCTAGGCATACGCTTCAAGTTGATTTTCATGCATACAAAGCTGAACTTGAAAAAGAGTTAAAATAGAAAATGGCCCCAAAGGGCCATTTTTTTTAATTCTCTCCTCTTCTATTTGAGTCGTTTGCTTTTTTTCTTTCTGGCAATGCTGAACGTTCTTTTTTATTTTCGCTACGTTCTCTAGGAGTTGCAGAACGTGGGGTTAAAATTTCCTCTCTGCTTCCTGAATTAGTCCTACCATTTTGAGTTCTTTTTTGATTAGAAGATTCTAAATTTCTATCCGTTTTAACATTTTCATTCGACCTTCCTTTTGAATTCTCCTTATTCCAATCATTTCTACTTGAATTTCTGTCTCCATATCTTTCATCTCTTGAACCTATATCATTATTGTTTTTTCCG
This sequence comes from Leadbetterella sp., assembly GCA_036781325.1. Taxonomy (GTDB): domain Bacteria; phylum Bacteroidota; class Bacteroidia; order Cytophagales; family Spirosomataceae; genus Leadbetterella. The sequence continues at coordinate 10,327 of DAIQBE010000061.1, forward strand.
AATCGATCGTTTCCATTTTGATTAGACCTATCAACATCCGCTCTATTATTCCTATTTGAATTGTCATTACCTCTAGAATTGCCATTCGAACTCCTATTCCAATCGCTGTTTCGACTATTTTC
>DAIQBE010000062.1:0-10413 GCA_036781325.1 Leadbetterella sp.
AATAATCCAATTTTAGATTTTTCTAATTTTACTACTGCAGAAAATCTTGGTAAACGTTTGTTTTTTTCATCTCCACGTGATGGGGGTGCGGGCTGTGCAGGATGCCACACCCTAGAACCTTTTGTTGGAATAGGTGCCCAAAACAACGGATTAGACTTAAATACTAATGCGGACCAGGGCCAAGGTCAAGGTAGATTTAAAACAGGTACTATCAGAAACATAGAACTTACTGCACCCTATATGCATGATGGGCGCTTCGCCACATTAGAACAAGTGGTAGAACATTATAATAGCGGAGTAATGGCTCATCCTAATTTGGCAAATAGATTAAAAGCTTCTAATGGAACCCCACTTCGATTAAATTTCAATGCCGTTCAAAAGGCGGCTTTAGTGGCTTTTTTGAAAACACTTACTGATCCTACTATAGCTACAGAAGTACGATGGAGTAATCCTTTTGTGGCCTGTCAAACAGATTTAAGTTTAACTGGAAACATAGTTTCTGGCACCTACAAATCGAGCAACTCCATAAATTTAACAAATGGATCTAATGAAAATCTTAGCAATGTAGTCGTGAATGCAGGAAAGTCAGTTAACATTACTGCCCCTTTCGAGGTTAAATCAGGAACTGTATTTAAAACAGAATTAGGTGGATGCAATTAAAATTAACTTAAATTAAAAAATGAACCTTTTCTTCAAATTTTTAATAGGTATTGTTTTCATCTTTGGATGTCAAAAATCAGAAGTGGTAACTGACCCCACAACGGTGAATAGTACCTATAAAGGTACCGGCTCAGTCACTCAAGGAGTTGCCAAAACCACTGTTAGTAGTCTTTTTTCGTGCGCCGGCGGAAGACCAACTGCCGTAGGAACGATAAGTTCTACCGACGGGAAATCTTGGGTAGTGCCGGCTGAAAATAATTTTGCAACTGGGCTAAAATTGGCCGATCTCTTTAACGAATGTAACGGCAAATCACCATCAAATTTAGCTGCAGCAAATTTAAGTTCTACTCCTACAATTATTATTGACGAAGACGGCGAAATAATTACGGGCTATATTCATGGTGACAATTACTTCGAACTATATGTAAATGGCAAATTGCTTGGTGTAGATGCCGTTCCGTTTACTCCATTTAATTCAACTTACGTAAAATTCAAAGCAAAAAGACCCATAAAATATGCCATAAAATTAGTGGACTGGGAAGAAAACTTGGGCATTGGTAGTGAAGCAAACGGAGGAAATTCTTACCACCCGGGCGATGGCGGTTTTGTGGCAAATTTTAGTGATGGCACAAGCACAAACTCTTCTTGGAAAGCGCAAACCTTTTATATTGCGCCTTTAGCAGACCTAAATTGTGTAACAGAATCTGGAACTTCAAGACTATCGTCAAATTGCAGTAGCTCTCCTTCAAGTGGAGCAAAATCATATGCTTTACATTGGGAGCTTCCAAGCAATTGGTTTGCTTCTGATTTTGATTTTAGTACTTGGCCAAATGCCACTATCTATACCGCTTCTCAAGTAGGAGTAAAACCAGCTTACAGTAATTTTAGTACGCAGTTTTCCCCAGCCCAATTTATTTGGTCCTCTAATTTGATTTTAGACAACCTCGTTCTATTACGTTTCACTGGCAAGTGATGAATTGAAATTTCAATTTTAAAACCAAAATATGTAGACTTACACATCTAAATAAATATTCTTGATGAAAAATTTAATTCTAAAAATTAAAACTATTTCGTTTTCATAAAATAAAATAGCAATCGTTACCCGAGAATAAACTTATTTTAATTTTGTGTTTTTTTAATAATTTCTCTTTACCTTTAAAAAAAATCAACCTTTAATAATGAAATTCAAATATTTACTTACTTTAGGAGTAGGTATTTATCTCCTTTCTTTATCCCAGTTTTCTTGTACCGAATCATCGGGGCAAGGCCCGGGAATTCCTGATGAAATTGATTATAATTTTCATATCCGGCCCATATTGGCAGATAATTGTTTCGCTTGCCATGGCCCAGATGCCAAAAAAAGAAAAGCAGGCCTTCGCCTTGATATTGCCGAAGAAGCCTATAAAGCATTAAAAGAGAACCCTGGAAAGCATGCTTTAGTGCCAAATAAACCAAAATCATCTGAGGTTTATTTAAGAATAATTTCTGAAGATCCAGAATTAAAAATGCCCCCCATTGACTCCAAATTACATCTAACAGAAACCCAAATTGAAATCTTAGAGAAATGGATTAAGCAAGGTGCCGTTTATAAACCACATTGGGCATTTTTGTCGCCAAAGAAAATCCAGCTTCCAGAAATTGAAGAGAAGGATTGGACAAAAAATGAAATCGATTTTTTCATTTTAGAAAAACTAGAAAAAACAGGATTTAAGCCAAATGAACAAGCTGACAAAGAAAGCCTATTGAAAAGACTTTCATTAGATTTAAATGGAATGCCCCCTACTATTCAGCAAATGGACGACTTCCAAACAAATGAAAAAAAAGATGCGTATGAAAACCTAGTTGACCAGTTTCTCGCCAGTCCAAAATACGGTGAAAAGATGGCAGTGTATTGGATGGATATTGCCCGTTTTGCAGATTCTCATGGCTTTCAAGACGACAGCTATCGTAGTCAATGGCCTTGGAGAGACTGGGTGATAAATGCTTATAACAAAAACATGCCTTACAACCAGTTTGTTACGATGCAATTAGCGGGAGACCTTTTGCCCAATGCCACAAAAGAAAACATTTTAGCCACCGCATTTAATCGAAACCATAAAATTACAGAAGAAGGGGGTATTGTAGATGAGGAATACAGAGTATCCTATGTGGCAGATAGAACCAACACGTTTAGCAAAGCTTTTCTAGGAATGACCATGGAGTGTGCTGCCTGTCATGATCATAAATATGACCCTGTAACTCAGAAAAACTATTATCAACTTTTTTCCTTTTTTAATAATGTTTCAGAGAAAGGAATTGAGTCATCGGTGGGCGGTCCTGAAACATATGCTAAAAAACCTTTCATTAAAATCACAAAAGGGGAGGTGGATTCTTTATTACACTTTATTAATAAAAAAGACACATCAGATCTCATTGTTTCGGTAATGGGTGAACTCCAAGACAGCATTCGCCCCACACATATATTAGAAAGAGGAGCTTACGATAAACTAGGGGGTTTGGTATTTCCACAAACTCCTGAAGCTATATTAGCATTCAATTCAAAATATCCCAAAAACCGACTCGGCCTTAGCCAATGGCTTTTCGACAAAAAAAATCCACTTACCGCACGTGTTCTTGTAAACCAAATCTGGCAAGAGTTTTTTGGAAAAGGATTAGTAAAAACGCCTGGTGATTTTGGAACTCAAGGTTCATTGCCTAGCCATCCTGAATTATTAGATTGGCTTGCAGTAGATTTTATGGACAACGGCTGGAACATCAAACGCCTGGTTAGACAAATAGTTACTTCTGCCACTTACCAACAATCGGCTGTTGTTTCTAAAGAAAAATATGCCAAAGATCCCGAAAACATTCTTTTGTCTAGGGCTCCAAGATTTAGAATAAAAGCGGAGTTTATTAGAGATGTAATATTGGCAAGTAGTGGCTTACTAAATACAAGCATTGGTGGCCCTAGCAAGAAACCTTACCAGCCCGAAGGATTATGGGAAGGGGCCACTTCGGGCCGGGGAATACTATCTATGTATAAGCAAGACCATAACGATGACCTTTATAGAAGAGGCCTTTATAACTTTATAAAGCGAACGGTCCCTCCACCGTATATGACGATATTTGATGGCAGCAATCGGGATCAATGTCAAGTGGAAAGGCTATCCACCAATACCCCATTACAAGCCCTAGTAATGATGAACGACCCAACTCTTTTAGAGGCATCACGGGTATTAGCTTCCGAGCTTTTAGAAAATAAAATGCCGTTGAAAGACAAAATATTTAAGGCTTTTAGGATGATTGTTTGTAGAAAACCCAATGAGAAAGAACTCTTGCTTCTGAGTAATTATTATGATTTTCAAAAGAAAACGTTAACCATAAAAGAAGCTGAAAAACTTCTAAAAGTCGGAGAATATATCACAAAAGAAAATGTAGATAAACAAAGCTTAGCTGCTATGATGCAAGTCATTTCAACAATATATAATTTGGAGGAAACTTTTTCAAAGACTTAATATGGATAAGAACTTTCTTGAACACCAATTAAATTTTAACAGAAGGCGTTTTTTATCACAATTGAGCCTGGGTGTTGGAGGTGTGGCATTGGGTTCATTGCTCATGCCAGATCTTTTTAGCAGAAAAAGCGATGCTGAAGCGAATCTCCCTCCAGGCATTCCCGATTTCGCTCCAAAAGCCAAACGGGTCATTTATATGTTTCAAAATGGTGCTCCATCTCAGCTCGAATTATTTGATTATAAACCCAAACTCACCGAAATGTTTGGCCAAGAACTCCCCCCTTCGGTAAGGGGAGAGCAACGCCTAACCGGAATGACAGCCAATCAATCTTCATTTCCACTTGTGGGCTCTTTTGCTGGATTTAAACAATACGGACAGTCGAGGGCATGGGTTAGCGACTTGTTTCCCTACACTTCAAAGATTGTAGATGATATTTGTATCGTTCGATCTATGCACACCGAGGCCATAAATCACGACCCCGCCTTAACATTCTTTCAGACAGGGGCTCAACAAGGCAACCGCCCAAGTATGGGGGCCTGGCTAAGTTATGGCTTAGGCAGTGAAAACAAAAACCTGCCAGCTTTCACCGTTTTACTTTCTAGAGGAATTGGAAATGGGCAGGGCGTATATTCCAAACTTTGGACTAACGGGTTTTTGGAATCAGTACACCAAGGCGTACAATTTAGTAGTGGCGAAAATCCTGTTCTTTATTTGAAAGATCCGGATGGAATGAAAAGAGAAGACAGACGAAAAATGTTGGATAATCTGGCGGCTTTAAACCAGCTGTCTTATGAAAAATATGGGGATCCAGAAATTTCAGCAAAAATTCAGCAATATGAAATGGCCTACCGAATGCAAACTGCTGTGCCTGAAATCATGGACCTATCGAAAGAACCGGACAGTGTGATTAAATTATATGGTCCAGATTGTTTAGTGCCAGGCACTTATGCCGCCAACTGCCTAATGGCAAGAAAATTATCAGAAAGTGGGGTTCGGTTTGTGCAATTGTACCACCAAGGCTGGGATCAGCACGGAAACCTACCTTATGAAATCACCAAACAAGCTAAAGACGTAGATCAAGCCTCAGCAGCCGTAGTGTTAGACCTTAAGCAAAGAGGCCTTTTAGATGAAACTTTAGTGATTTGGGGAGGAGAGTTTGGACGAACCAACTATAGTCAAGGCACATTAACCCAAGACAACTATGGCCGAGACCACCACCCGAGGTGCTTCAGTATATGGATGGCTGGTGGAGGTATTAAACCGGGAATGGTGTATGGCGAAACAGACGAGTTTGGATACAATGTAATAAAAGACCCCGTTCATGTGCATGACTTTCAGGCTACTGTTTTAAATCAATTGGGCCTAGATCATGAAAAACTTATTTATAAACATCTTGGTCGTAGATTTAGACTTACCGATGTGTCTGGCAATGTTGTTAAAGACATAATTTCTTAACTAAAAATATCACAAGACTCCATTTCAAAAACTTTAAACCAAAAAATTCTTAGCTTTAATATGAAAAGAAATCTTAAAAACTATTCAGAAGGGTTACTTTTTATGTTAACTGTTTTACTGGTTTTTTTGCTAGCTTTTGAATCTTACATGGTCATACCTTTTTGGCTAAACCCTCTTGGTCGTTTACATCCTTTAGTATTACACGTTCCTCTTGTATTATTGCTTTTGGTCTTACTATTTGATGTATTTATGCCCAAAACAGACCCTAACTTGATATTGGTTTTACAAAAATATATCTCCCATTTATTGCTATTCACCGTTTTGATTTCTTTAATAACCGCTATCTCAGGTTTAATTCTATCCCAAGAGGATGGTTACGATGGAGATAGCCTTGATTGGCACAAATGGACGGGAAGTTTAATGGCAATTTTAGGATGTCTCTATTACACTTTTAGAACAAAAATTCTAAAAAATGCGATAGTAGGAAAATTATCGGCGGCTCTAATAGCCACTATTCTAATTATTACCGGCCACTTGGGGGCTTCACTAACCCATGGCGAAAATTTTGTTTTCGAAAGTTTTGCGAAAAAAAACCAAGAAAATATTGCTTTTAATGATGCTCTGGTTTTCGAACATTTGGTAATGCCTATTTTTGAAAGCAAATGTATATCATGCCATGGCTCTAAAAAAATGAAAGGGGAGCTTTTACTCAACACCATTGAAAACATCAAAAAAGGGGGGAAATCCGGTCATTTTATTACTGCAGGAAATCCGGAAAAGAGTCTTTTGGTGGAACGAATTTTTCTTAGTCAAGAAGAAAAAAAACATATGCCACCCGCTGGAAAAACCCAATTAACAAGCGACGAAAAACGAATAATAAAATGGTGGATTGAAAAGAATGCGGACTACAAACTGAAAGTGGCCAGTTTACCTAAAAATGACTCCTTGAGCCTTTTAGCCAAAAAAATATTTTCCCAAAATGCACCAGAGGAAAAATACGACTTTAAAAGTGCTGATGCCGAACTAATAAAAAAACTCAACAATGAATATAGAGTTATAAACTCAAAATCAAAGACCTCGCCAGCATTGGATGTTACGCTATATAATTCTGCATTTTTTACTCCTGCCACACTCAATGAACTGATTGAAATAAAAGACCAAATTGTTTCATTAAATGTAAGCAAAACACCAATTACGGATGCCGACTTAAAAACTATTGGTCAATTTAAAAACCTGAAAAAGCTAAATCTCAACTTTACAAAAATAACCGGAAATGGGCTGCAAAACCTAGCTACCAACACCCAACTTGTTTCTTTGTCTTTAGCAGGTATAAATCTAACTATAAATAATTTAGAGCTATTTTTGAAGAAAAACAAAACGATTAACACACTAAGTTTATGGAATACAAATTTAACCGAAGACCATCTAAACAAACTAAAAAAAGGGTATCCAACAATTGATTTTCAAAAAGGAGGAACAGAAAATACGCTGAAACTAAATCTTCCTTTTCTTAAAAATAAACCAATCGTTTTCAAAGATTCTATTCGGTTACAAATAGGACACCCAATTAATGGGGTCACCATCAGATTTACCACTGATAATTCTGAACCAGATAGCCTAAAATCCCAAATTTATCTAGAAGGAAAAACTATATTTACCAAAACTACTATTATTAAAGCCAAAGCCTTTAAAACAGGCTGGTTTGGAAGCGACATGGCCACATTTACTTTATTTAAAAACAGCCTAAAGCCCGATTCCGTTGCTCTTTTAACAAAGCTCAACCGCGTGCATCCTGCCAATGGTTCGGCTACTTTTTTTGACAATACATTTGGCACTTTTAATGCAAACAGCCCGGCTTGGGCAAACAACTGGGCAGGGTTTAGAGAGAATAACATGGAACTGCTCTTTGTTTATAAAAAACCTGTAACCCTTTCTGAAATAGGAATTAACCTACTTATTGAAACTGAAACGAGGATTTTCCCTCCACAATCCATTGAAATTTGGGGTGGCACTTCAGAGAAAAACATGAAACTATTAAGCACCACTAAACCAATTCAGCCAAAAGAATTAAGCAAACCTTACATACTTACTTTTTATTGCAAAACAAAACCTACAAAGGCTACCTTTTTTAAAGTTGTAGCAAAGCCTATGGAATTTGTCCCAAATTGGCATCCTGCAAAAGGAAAAGTCCCCTTGTTTTTGGTGGATGAAATGTTTGTAAATTAATTTTATCATTCTGCGTCATTTCAATACCTTCCTTGGATGGTTGTGAATTCGTGTCAAATAATCCGAAAATAAAATACATTACAGCCCACTCCATTTATATTTTATTCTAAGCAAACATTTGTAAACGTAAAATTTATATACTTTTGCAAAACGAAATATTTTAAAGATGGCTTTCGACTTTCATGCTGACCGGACTATATACTTTAAGTTGCAGTATAACAATACAAAAGATAACATTTTGCCTTGGATAGAAAAGCACAAACCAATACGTGCTGGAATGAAAGTGCTGGAAATAGGTTGTCGAGACGGAGGCGTGCTTATGCCTTTTATGGAAAAAGGATGCATTGTTACTGGATTCGACCTGGACAAAGGCCCTGTGGAAAGTGCAAAGAAAATTTATGCAGATGATATAAAAGCTGGAAAAGCCCGTTTTTTTGTTCAAGATGTGCATGACTATATCTCGGAGAACAAATTTAATGAATCGGCCAAGTTTGATATAATCGTGCTAAAAGACGTAATTGAACACGTGTATGGCCACGAGGAAATGATAAGCAACCTCAAACACATTTTATTGCCTGGCGGAGTAATATATTTTGGTTTTCCTCCTTGGCAAAACCCATTTGGTGGACACCAGCAAGTATTAAAAAGTAAGCTTTGGTCTAAGCTACCTTACTACCATATGTTACCCAACTTTTTGTATTATGGCATTATAAAACGTTGGGAAAAAGACTCATTTGGTTTTATAAAAGCTACTAAGGAAACCAGGATTACACCAGAGAAATTTGAGCGATTGGTAAAAAAACACAATTTCGAAATCCTAGAAAATCACCATTATTTTATAGGAACCATGTATAAATATAAGTTTGGTTTAAAACCTCGAAAACAGTTGGGCCTCATAAAAGCTATTCCATATTTCCGAAACTTTTTTACAACTGCGGTAGACTACGTGATAAAGCTTAAAGAGTGAAGACTCAAAAAAGCCTTAAGCTTACGAAAAGTTGGTCCGAACTTGAAAGACTAAATGCATGCAATTATAAAAATTCTACCAAGTATTAATCAAAGCCTTTAGTTGCTCTTCGTCTACCCTATGTTTGCCATTATAAGAAACTATTTTAGGGTTTATTTCTAATTTCATTTTTTCACGAAACGCTTCCGTAATTTCGGGGTACATCACCAAAAACTCGTCTTGAAGGCCGTAAACATAATAAGTATCCACGTCTTTAAGTTTCTGAGGGTCTATTAAATCTGAAATGCCTTTATTAAAAAAACCCGCCCAAAGCACCAGCTTATCAGGCACAAAATTGCACCCATTTAACCACCTCAAAGCGGTTGCACAGCCTTGAGAAAAGCCCAAAATATTAATTTTTACCGATTTGTTTGGTGCTTGACTTAAAATAGTATGATATAGCTCATTTAAATAATTTACGTATTCCTCTGCTTCTGATTCTTTGTGCTCGCGAGTGGTCCAGCTTGCCCCTACTCTAGTGTAGGTCTCGTCTAAATAAAACCGAGAAATCCCTTCTGGGGCCACCACAAAAGTTTCATTATTAGCAATATCATTAAATTTTTTAATAAAAAAACTGGCCAATTGGCCGTAGCCATGCAAAATAATCCAAATGGTTTTTGTTTCCTGTCCTAATTCTCCTAAAGTAAAATACCTCGCCGTTCGCTCTACTTTTATAAGATGTTCTTTACTCTGCATGTTTTTTTGTCCTTTTCATTTTCATGCAAGATATAGGTTTTTTCAAATTCTATAAGGATTCAGAAATTAGAAAAATAAAAATAGTGCTAAAATCCAATCAACAAAAAGTCCTCGTTTTTTTAGGTTCATCTCTAAATTCCATCCAAAAATTGTCCGATACCAAAATGATAATGTCCACATTCGGACGAAGAAAATTATAATAAAATTTATAACTCACACGTAATCAATGTTTTAAAAAGTTGGCATGCAACTTGAATCTTTTAAGGAAAATAGAAAATTTCTTAAAATGACTTTTAGTTAAAATAAAGAAATGAATATTTTAAAAATAAACAATTTAAAAAAATTACAATTATGAAAAAGTTATTAAAATCAATTATCGTGTTTTTCGCTGCTGTATCTTTCGCTACTGCTACTCCAATTAAAGTGCCTGCAACTAAAAGTCCAGAAAGCTTTAAAGTGGGGATTTACAATGTTCAAAACTCTTTTATAATGAGAGTTTTTATTGAAAAAATGACCGGTGATGCCATTAAAGTTGAATTAAAAGACAAAAATGGCACCTCTCTTTTTTCAAAATTTACGGGCAAAAAAGAAGCAATAAAATGCTTTAATATTGACATGAGCAATTTAGAATTTGCCAACTATACCTTAGAAATATCGAATGGTAAAGAGCTGATGGTAAAAAACTTAAATTTAAAGCAGGGAGAAACCGTAGTTTTAGACAAAAAAATTGTGTTTTAAAGAGATTTAGAGGTTAGAAAAACCTTTAAGGGTTTAGGTTAGAAAAAAATACAAAGGCAGCCATTGGCTGTCTTTTGTGTTTCTAAATAAATTTAATGCTCCTTTAAACAACTATTCATAAAATGATTTTGTTGATT